>JACZVF010000165.1 GCA_022572805.1 Chloroflexota bacterium | reverse complement strand
TTGGGCTTTGATTCAATCCAGCACGCCCAAGTCAGCCAACGATGCTTGGATAGCCGCGTGCGCTTTGACCTACGGCTGCACTCTAGTTACAGATGACAACGATTTTCACGGCATACAAGGACTCAATTTAATTTCCCACGTGAACGAGGGCCGATAGGCATACATGCCGTCGTCCGCCGAACCCTACATGGAGATGGCGCCGCCGTCGATGACCAGCTCAGAGCCTGTCACGTAGGACGAGTCGTCGGACGCCAGGTACAGCACACCTTTTGCGATCTCGTCGGCGCTGCCCATGCGCTGCATCGGAACCCTTTTCAGGCGTTCGGCCTTGGCCTCCTCATCGGCGAACGCCGTGGCGAGCATTTCAGTGTCGATAGGCCCGGGGTGCACCGAGTTGCAGCGTATCCCGTCCTTGGCGTGCTGCGCCGCGGTTACCTTGCTGAAGATCCGAACGGCGCCCTTGCTGGCGGCGTACGCCGGCTCCTGATGGTAGGCCTGGCCAATGCCCGCCACCGAGGAAATGTTGACTATGGAGCCGCCGCCCGAGTCCCTCATAGCCGGGATGCTGTGCTTGGTCCCAAGGAAGACACCCTTGGCGTTGACCTCGAATACTCGGTCCCAGTCATCACCCGACCTGTCTTCGATGCCGACTCTGGGGATAATGATGGCGGCGTTGTTCACCAGAATGTCCAGCCTGCCATAGCGGTCGATGGTGTCCCGGACGACCCGCTGCCAGTCCGCCTCGCTGGTAACGTCCAGGTGGACGTATACGGCGTCGCCGCCCAGCTCTTGTATCTCAGCCTCCACCTGGCGGCCCTCGTCGTCGCGGATGTCGCCAAAGACGACCCTGGCGCCCTCTTTCGCGAACAGCCTGGCCTCCGCCGCTCCCTGGCCTCGCGCGCCGCCGCTGATTATGGCTACTTTACCGTCCAGTCTTCCCATTTTCCAACTATCTCCAATGAAACCGACGCTGCTACGACGCTACTTGCGAATCAGGGCTGGAACGCCCATCTCGTTTTCCAGGCCTTTGAACCATTCAATGACCTCCGTGTGCAGCGGCACCCCGTTGGCGCGCCGGTCTTGCTCTTCTTCGTGCTCCGGCAGCCCCGGGTAAAGGACCCTGTCATGGCCCGGGGCCGGTCTTGTCTCCCGCAGCGTACGCAGCATCTGGTCCATGTTGTTTTTAAAGCCGCCGACGTCGGTAAACGCGTCGATGTTGTAGGCGGCGAAGTAGTGCTTGTAGCCGCTTTCAAAGTACTCGGAGTCGAACATGCCCGGCACGGAGCCCGACAGCATACCTCCCAGAATATCCACCATCATCAGGAGGCCGTAGCCCTTGTGGGAGCCATTTTCGCGGGTGCCGCCCAGGGGAAGCAGATCGCCATAGCCCTCGGGCACCGGCGTTTCCTCCATTATTGGGTTGCCTGCAGCGTCGGCGATCCAGCCAGGCAACAGGTCCGAGCCCACTCTCCTCGCCAGGGTGAACTTGTTGCCGGCAATCTGCGAGGTGGCTGCATCGAAGAGAAACGCCGCCTCGTCGTTGGCCGGTGCGGCGATGGAGATAGGGTTCGTGCCGAACCGTGGCTCCGCCGCGAAGGTCGGCAGCACGCCGGTGCCCGCTGCGGTGGCGCACATGCCGACCATGTCCTGTTTCGCGGCGTGCATGGAGAAGTGCCCGACGGCGCCCAGGTGACCGCCGTTGTTCATCGTCACGACGCCGAAGCCGACCTTCTTGGCCTTTTCGATGGCGATGTCCATGGCGCGCCGTCCCAGCACCACGCCCAGACCCCTGTCGGCGTTGATTACAGCCGTACCGGGAGTTTCGCGCTCGATCTTCCATTCCGGCCTTGGGTTGACCTGACCGCTGGTGTACTGGTTAATGTACGCCCGCAGCATGTTGGACACACCATGAGTCTCCACGCCTCGGAGGTCGGTCATCGTCAGCACATCGGCAGCCTCGGTGGCGTCGCTCTCGGAGGTGCCCATCTTCACGAAGACGGCCTTAATCACTTCGTGAAGTGATTCGTGCGAAACCCGTACCTCGTCCTTTTTCGGAACTTTAAACCGTTCCAGCAAGGCCTTCCTCCTCAAGAATGCGTTGGCGGCCAAATCGCTTTGATTATGATTATCTAAGCAATTATTGCGTCGGCAATCATAATAATTTGGCCCCGTTGCTTCCTTAATTTTGCAATATCGGGCCAAATAGGACAGAGCATTGGAGCCCGTCTAGGCCTACCTCGCCCGAAGCGAACCAATTCTAACAAATGCCTTAGATGTGCGCACCTCGAGGAGCGCCAATCGGTCGGCGGCGCGTCCGGCGCCTGAGTGGTCGGTATCCAAGGCTTGCGGCGATGACGGTTTCCCACTAAAATGGGAAGCAATATGCCTGACGCAAAGATCGAATTCACAAGGATATTCAGGCTGCAACCAGAGGCTCTGGGACAGGCCGGCAAACGCACCTTCCGCATACTGGCGGACAGCGAGAGCAGCACCGCCAGCATATGGCTGGAAAAAGAGCAGCTTATGCAGCTTGCCATCGGCATTCAGCAGCTACTGAGCACTTTGCCTGAAGAGGCCCGAAACCCCGAGGGCGCACCTTCGGACAGAGAGGCGCCGGGGCTGACCAGGCTGGACTTCAAGGTTGGTAAGCTTGTGCTCGGCCATGATGGCAGTAACGGCTTCTTTTTAATCGACGCCCACGACCTGGACGACGACGACGAAGGGGAGGCCACCGTACGGCTGTGGGCCAATCGACGCCAGATGAAGGGCTTTGCAGATGAGGCGCTGAAGGCCTGCGCGGCGGGCCGCCCAATCTGCCCTCTGTGCGGCAGGCCGATAGACCCTGACGGGCATGAATGCCCCAGGGTGAACGGCCACGTCAAGATAACAAGTCTGGATTAGGCGGCGAACCACTTCCAGGCCGGTCTTTGCCAAAATTCCTACCGCAGCGATCCAAATACGGATAAATTCTTTACGAGGGCGGTTTGCGTTCCCGACGACGTAATCTGAGAAGACTAACGCAGGATACCGACGACACACCCGTCATTCTCCCGGAAGCGGAAGCTATCCCACTGCTTGAAACCAGCGCGGTGACTGGCGGACACAGGATGCCCTGGGGCTCCAACTACACGTTTCTGGTCCGATTGGATGCCGGGCAGGGAAAGTACCTGCAGGCCATATACAAGCCCCGGGACGGCGAACGCCCCCTTTACGACTACCCTCAAGGCACCCTGTATCTACGAGAGCACGCGACCTTCATCCTGAGTCGGGCGCTGGGCTGGCCAAACGTTCCCTATACCCTTGTCAGGGAGGGGCCTTACGGCGTCGGCTCAATGCAGCTGTACATCGACTGCGACCCGGAGATAACCTACTTCGACCTGTTCGAGGATCGGCCTGAGGAGTTTTTAAAATTCGCCCTTTTCGACGTGATAGTCAACAACGGCGACCGCAAGGCCGGCCATTGCATACTGGGCGAGGACGAACGCATCTGGAGCATCGACCACGGCCTGACGTTCCATCCCATATTCAAGCTGCGCACCGTAATGATGGAGTACTGGGGCAAGCCCATCCCCGAAGCGCTGGTGGAGGAAATAGAGGGCTTGCTGCAGAGGCTGCGCTCGCCTGCGGATAGCCTGACCACACAGTTGTCGGCGTTGGTGAGCGCCCAGGAGCTCCAAGCGCTTACGCAACGGCTGGAGGCCCTTATCAAGGAGCCCAAGCTGCCTGTAATGGACCCCTACCGCGACATCCCCTGGCCCTGGGTTTAAGGTTGCGTGAGCCCAACCAACGCTTGTTGCGCTCAAGGCCGTATGATATGCTATGTTTTTGCGGAGAGGGACTAACCCGCCCGCAAGGCCTGTCGTTTGATAATCCGGTTAACCCCATGATTTGACCCAGAGGAATCACCAAGGAGACTTGAGTTTGGCATCCGTTTCACTTCGCGAGGGCGAGGACCCAGAGGTACTTCTCAAGAGGTTCCAGACCACCATGCAGCGGTCCGGCATATTGCGTGAGCTTAGGAACAGGCGGTTCTTCCGCACTAAGGGGGAGCAGCTCAGGCTGGACAAGCAGCGCAGCCTGCGCCGCATGCGCCGCCGCCGCAACCGTTAGTTTTCGTAGAAGCATTATCGGAGCCTTTCCGACGGCAAGTAAAGAATTCGCCTTTTAGCCAGGGGCCCAATATCAGGGTCCCTGGTTTTTTGCCATCGGCGCTACGATTCCGACAGAGCGCGCCGCAAGCTGATAATATCTTGGCGAGCAATTATCGGGGGTGCAGCTATGTCCACGGCAGCACAGGCGAGCGAACACTTTGTTAAGGCAAACGGGATCAACATCCACTACCTGGACTGGGGTGGCGATTCGCCACGCAATCTTCTGCTAGCCCACGGTCAGAACGGGACCGCCCACAATTGGGATTTCGTTGCCCGGGAGCTACGACATGAATTTCGAGTTATCGCGCTGGACCAGCGGGGCCACGGCGAATCCGACCACACAACTGAAGGCTACGCCGTAACGTCCTTCGCGGCGGACATTGCCGAGTTCGCGCAGGCAGTCGGAATCGTGCCTTTTGACCTGGTGGGGGCGTCGCTGGGCGCCCGCAACGGCATATCATACGCCGGCAGCCACTCCGAACAGCTCAAGCATTTCGTCTGCCTGGACTACGGCCCCGAGATGAGCACGGCCTCGGCCAAGAAGCAGGTCGACGGGCTGGGTCGCCGTCCCCTGGGATGGCGCAGCCGCGACGAGTTCGTTCAGTACTCCTCGCAGCTTAACCCCAGAGCCTCCCTGGAATACCTGCGCAACCAGGCACAGCACGGGCTCAGACTCAATTACGCCGGCAAGTACGTCCCGAAGCACGACCCGGACATGTTCTGGATAAACGGCGGCTTTGGCGTCCGCGAGGTGCCGCACCTCTGGGAGCAGTGGGCGAAGATTCGATGCCCCATCCTGGAGCTCAAAGGGGCCCACAGCGATTTCCTGTCGCCTGAGATCGTGGCCCGTATGCGGGAGGCGCAGCCGGGCATGGAGTTCCTGGAGGTGCCGGACTCCGGCCATCCCATTCCGGCGGATAACCCCGGCTTTTTGCTTCGGGAGCTGCGCCGATTTCTGGTCGACTGAGGCGCGAAACCCGGCCTCTTCCCTAACCGTTGCCTTCAGGATTCGTTTTCCATGTTAGGGAGCCGATGAATTGCCGTCAGCACCCCATTATTCCTACGAAGGAGGGGACCCTCGTGTGGAAGAGATTCCTGGATTTTCCAAACCGGCGTATCCACAAGGCAGCTTCGGCCGCGCTGATTGTCTCGTTGCTGGCGGTGGCATGCGGCCTGGGCCAGTCCGAACAGGAGCCCGCCGGGGTTGCGCCTACAGCGTCCGCCATAGCGGCGACGGCCGAGCCAACCGCGCTGTCGCCCACAGCGGAGTCAAATCAGTTAGACGCCTCGATTGCAGGGCCATCAGCGTCTCCGGCCGCCGAGGAGCCTGCGCCAACGCCCCTTGTGGACAGGGCCGACAACCCGCCGGCTGCGGAGCCGGTGACGCTGGCGCCTCAGGCCGAGGAGCTCACCACTCCTGACGTGGTTAGACTTCTGACGCCGTCCGTGGTGCAGGTCGTCACGGAAACACTTTCCATGGACCAGTTTAACCGGCCCGTGCCCAGCAAGGGCGTGGGCACGGGGATTGTGCTGAACGAAGACGGTCATATCATGACCAACAATCACGTTGTCGACGGCGCCCGGATCATAACGGTCATCTTCGCCAACGGCGAAAGCAGGGAGGCGGAGGTTGTCGGCACCGACTTCCAGACAGACCTGGCTGTGATTCGAGTGGACATCGACGGGCTGGAACTTCGACCCGCCAAGCTGGGCGTTTCCGCGGACCTGCAGGTCGGTGAGGACGTTATCGCCATAGGGCATGCGCTGGGACTGCCCGGCGGGCCTACGGTGAGCAAGGGTGTGGTCAGCGCGCTGGGGCGCACCATTGACACTGACTCCTCAACGACGATTGTCGATCTTATACAGACTGATGCGGAGATCAATCCCGGCAACAGCGGCGGCGCGCTGGTGAACAGCCACGCCGAGGTCATCGGCATCAACACGGCTATCATCCAGGGGGGACGCGGCATCGGCTTCGCCATCAATATCGACGATGCCAAGATCGTGGTCAGCCAGCTGATGGCGCAGGGTTACGTGGCGCGTGGTTTTATCGGCATATCGCCGGTCAACGTGACGCCCGGTCTTGCCAGCCGCTTCGATCTAGCGGTGACAGAGGGCATCCT
>JACZVF010000018.1 GCA_022572805.1 Chloroflexota bacterium | reverse complement strand
CGCCTTCATGGTGGGAGTAGCGTTAAGCCTGAAGTCAGCTCCCTTCTTTTTTCTGGGTATTCCGGCGGGGGCGATTGCCGACAGATTTAGCAGGCGAGACATCATGCGTGGGCTGAATCTCGGGCTGGCCGCCATCACCTCGGTGGTCGGCGTACTGATTATCAGCGGGAACATACAACTGTGGCACCTGTTTGTGGCCGCGGTGCTCACCGGAAGCCTGGGCGCGCTCTACCAGGCATCCCGCCAGAGTTTCGCCTATGACGTGGTGGGCGTTGGGAACCTGGTAAGCGGCTTGGCCTTCGTCAGCTTGGGAATGCGCATCGGAGGACTCGTCGGCTCACTGGCGGCAGGTTTCCTCATCGCTCAGGTGAGCCCGGGCGCAGCCTACGTCCTGTTAGCGGTCAGTTACCTGGCGTCGGCTACGTCGCTGTCGTTCATACGCTCACGGGGAGCGCCGGCCCCATCGGCCCGCCAGCCAATGCTGAGCAGCCTGAAAGAGTTCGGCGTCGAGCTGCGCCGCAACAGGTCTCTGCTGGTGCTGATAATGGTTACGGCCGGCACCGAGGTCCTGGGATTCGCCACGGCCACCGCGCTGCCCAGCCTGGCCCGGGACGTTCTTGACGTAGGCGCCGACGGCCTGGGCATTCTCATGGCATTTCGGGCGGTAGGCGCCCTGGTCGCTATTCTGCTCCTGGCGCCCATGGGAGAAGTCAAGCGTAAAGGCTTGTTGCTCCTCCTGTCGATAATCGTTTTCGGCGCGGCTATCGTGCTGCTGGGGCTATCCCCGACCTTATTTTTGGCCGCGCTGGCGATTGCCGCAACCGGAGGCATGATGTCTTTTACAGACCTGTTCTCGCAGAGCCTGATGCAGAGCGTCGTGCGGGACGAACAGAGGGGCCGGGCTATGGGGGCGTGGGTGGTCAGCGTCGGCACGGCCCCCGTCGGCAACCTGCAGGTGGGCTTCCTGGCGGCAACATTCGGCGTGACCGTAGCGCTGGTTTCCAACGGCGTGGGCCTGGCAATATTGGGCGTGGCGGTTCTGCTTCTGCTGCCGAAAATAAGGCGGATGTAGCAGGTGTCTCCATGTGCCGTAAACTGCTCAACGCCACCTACGTTGTTGGCGTTGTGGTGGGCGTCAATGTCGGAGGCGGCGATAAATAGCGACACCGCAGCGAAGGACACAGGAGAGCGCAGATAATGCCGGAGCGTTTCGGCGACAGGCATGCCCGCCCTACATGGTAAAGATGGGCCGCATGATCCCTGGAATGCCTGTATAGACGATGCCTAAGCGGTTGAAGCGGGGCGAGTGGCCTCCGCCGAAGGCTCGTTCGCCGGCGTGCCTTGGCCTCCTCCCCGGATGAAGGACAGCACCATGCTCGCCACCATCAGCGTGGCCATGATCTTGTAGGTAATCCTGAGCCCCGCCACGAAGGCGGTGATGATCTCTTCACCCCCTACCTCGGACACGGCCGACAGGCTCGGCAGGAAACCCAATGATGCCATTGTCGCAGTCACGATAGCCGTCCCCACGGCGATGCCTGTGATGTTGCCGGCGTTGCGAATCAGGTTCACGAAACCGGACATCACCCCGTATTTGCTCTCGGGCACCGACCCCAGAATTGAGGCGTTATTCGGCGGATAAAAGGTGCCGTTGCCACTCATCTGGAACACCAGCGCCACAATGACGAGCATTACGGGCGACGACTCCGTTAAGGTAGACAAGATCAGCAGGCCGGCGGTCGACAATACCAATCCACCAACGGTAAATCGACGCAGCCCATACCTGTCCGACAGGCGGCCGCTTATTGGCCCGGCGACTATCATGGCGATGGCGCTGGGCACAATTATCAGGCCGATCTGCTGGGGCGAGTAGCGCAGGACGGCCTGCAGGTAAAAGGGTATGAGAAATCTCACAGAGGAGTTGCCGACGAAGGACAGGAACTGCGCCCCAACGGCCATGGACACAAACCTGGACCTGAACATCCGCAGGTCCATGAGCGGCGCTGAGACGCG
The DNA here is from genome assembly GCA_022572805.1 of Chloroflexota bacterium. GTDB lineage: Bacteria > Chloroflexota > Dehalococcoidia > Lucifugimonadales > JADFKI01 > Casp-Chloro-G4. Next base: position 20,783 of record JACZVF010000018.1, on the reverse strand, counting down.
CTGTTCCCACCAGATGAAAAGCGCGATGAAGATCACCAGCAAGGCTATGCCTACCATCACAGGCGGGAAGGTCCAGCCCAGGCGGGGGCCGCTGGTCATGACCAGCAGGAACGATAACAGCGCACCGGTGGATAACGCCGCACCCGGCCAGTCAAAGGCGGCCGAGCCCGTTCCTCGTCTGGAAAACCTCTTGCTGTCCAGGACCAGCAAAACGGCGGAAATTGAGACCACGCTTAGAATAACGGAGGTGTAGAAGATCCAGCGCCAGCCCAGCGCGCCCACGATAAGGCCGCCAAGGACGGGTCCGAGGATGTTGCCGGCCCCTACAACCGTAATCGAAGAACCCAGGGCCTGTCCTCGCTCGTTGGCCGGGAAGGCCGTGACCGCCATGGCCATGCCTGTGCCCTGGGTCATGCTGCCGCCCACGCCCTGCAGGATTTTGAACACGATAAGAACGTTAATGCTCTGGGCAGTGCTGGCCAAAACGCCGCCCACTATGAATATTAGGAACCCCATGATGTATACGCGCCTGCGGCCTATTATGTCGGAGAGGCGCCCCATGGGAAGAAGCAGCACGCTGATCGTCAGCGAGTAGCCAATCATCACCCATTGAGTGGTGGGAAGGTCTGTACCGAAATGGGCGGAGATCGTAGGCAACGCGACTATGAGGCTGCCGAAATCCGCGACTGAGGTGAACGTCCCAACCGCGATCGCAAAAAACGCCCACCACTTGTAATGACGGTTCTGTGATAAGTCCAGGCGCGGCAAATTCATGAAGGCTACCCGTTATTGTACGCTCACGCAAACTGCCGCACAAGAAAGTGTGCCTCTCTAGAGGGAAGCGGCCCGCGTCTTCGGACCTGTGTCCGGCCGCGCCGGACTGAATATGTGCCCGCATTGCCTGCACCTGTAGCACGTGTTGTAGTGGGGCCGCAGCTTTTCCAGCGGCACCACCTCCTCCATCGCGCACCGCGGGCAGCCCACCGGCGGCGAGGCCCGATTTGCCCCCGACCCGGAGTGCTGTGCTGTTCCGAATCGGCCGTCCACAAGAACCGGCCCGGGCAACGTGACCTGTGGCCTGAAGGCGCACTGCACGCAGAACACATCTTCTTTGTAGCCGGCGTCCAGGTCCCCGCCGCATCGAGGACAGGCTTTGAACAAGATCAAATTGTCACCACCGATTGCAAAATGCCGAATGTAATTATACTCGTATTAGAACGTATGTGTCAATACGAATTTGACGTCGCGGGCCTGCCCCCTTAAAGTAAACGGGCGCACAACATAGCGCACCCTATCCGGTGCAATCGTCAGGAACGGACCATGAGCAGCATCGCACGTCCCTATGCCGCGCTGGCCGACGCCACACGCCTTGCACGTTCAGGCAAAGGCATGAGTCAGCGTCGCCTGTCGCAGTTGCTGGGAAAGAGCCAGGGTTACGTAGGACACCTGGAAAGCGGCCGTTTTCGACCCACTGTGGAGACGCTCAAGGCGCTGGCGTCGGCGCTAGACCTTCCGTACGGCCAACTGGCCATGGCCGCCGACTACATATCCGCTGAGGAGTTCGAAAACCCGCTGGACGACCGCCAACTGGCCAGGCTGCACGAGGTCGAGGACCTGACTGACGCCGAATGGGATTCGGCAAAGGATTTCATGAGGTATATCCGGAGCAGGCGCGGTACCCCAGACTAGCCGTCCCTCTCCTGCCAAGCTCCTGGTCCCGACTCCCCTTTCCGGCGCATTGGACCTATCCGTTGGTTCTATCCACCGGGGCCGGTCAATTTTTGCACGAGCAGGTACTTCTCGTCGGGTATGCCTAATCGTCGCGCCGAGTAGCTCCAGCCATCTGGGCCGCCCAGCAAGCAGGCCGCGAACTCCTCGGCCTGCCACTCGTCTCTGGCCCGGTTTACCCACTGCCACGGCTCCAGCTCAAAGGTAGAGCCGACATGCATTACGTAGTGTCCCACGGCATGAGCCACAAACCATCGGAACCACGGCCTGGGAAGACCGGGGCGCAGCCCTATGGTCTCCCCAACAATCATCTCGTTGACCCGCCCCTTGAAAGGAAACAGCACTATCTCCAATTCCAGATCGGAGACAAGCCGCTGGAGATCAACGGGTATGCTCAGGTGGTGGGAGCGCCATACCTCTATGGCCCTGGCTCTGCCGTGCAACACGCACCATATCTGTAGAACATACGTGCTATTTTATGATGGCGCGTGCCCGGGTGTCAACGGCCCAAAAGTGGGTCTTCGCCAGATTTAGGGCCAGAGCTTGAACCGGACTGATGTCCAGTGCTTATGCCTCACGCCGGGGATGATGACCGCCCTTGACCAGCTCTTCAAACCTTCCCGAGCGGCCCGCGCCGAAGATGTACGTCGTCACGTAGCTGCGGAAGGGCGACCAGCGTTCGGAAAATGCGGACGCCTCCTTTGACGTCATGGGCGACGACATGGGTGAGGAAGGGGAAGACGAGTCTGTGCTTCCGTTCACCAACATGCCCATCATGCGCTCCATGGCCAGGTCGCCGTGGGGGAAGCCATCGGAGTACCCAAGGGCGCGGATCAGCAGCCAGTGGGCCGTCCAAGGGCCAATGCCACGGATCTTCGTCAGCAGTTTTACCACGTCCTCGGCAGGCTGGTGGCGCAGGCATTCAAGGTCGAGAGCCCCGGATGCAATCTGCCTGGATATATCTGAAATATACTCGGACTTGCGCCGGCTGAATTTTATCTTGCGAAGGCCCTCTATACCAGCGTCGGCCAACCTCTGCGGCGAAGGAAACGCCCTGTAGACTTCGCCGTCCACCACCAGGGAATCGCCGTACGTCTCTGTGATGAGGTTGCGGAGCATTCGGGCCACGTGGGTGCTTATCTGCTGGCCCAGTATGGCAAGCACCAGCGCCTCATGTGCCGTGGCCGTGTGCGTGATGTGAAGGCCGTGCATGCCCTTTACCACCGGCGGCAGGTAAGGGTCAGCCGCGGCCATACGATAGAAGGGCGTAAGGTCGTCATCGGTGCCCAGCAGCCACGCCGCGCTCTCTCTCGCCTCGACGATCATCTCTTCGTCCAGGCCATCCGACTGCACCTCTGCCGCCAGCGTCGGCGAGTCGACAGTCCCCGTGGACCTGACCGAGAGCAGCGCCAGGCCACCACTAAGCCGCAGCAGCCGCCTGTAGACGCCGTTCTCGAAAATGTCCGTGGCGTAGCGGCCGCGGAAGTAAGTGATGTAGCCCGCAGTCAGATCGAAATCAAAGGGCGGGACCGGCCGTATGGAGAATAATGCTCGTTTCAAAGGGATTACGGCTCAAGAGGGATAACGCGGGAAGTATAGCACGGAGGATTTGGGCCTGAAATTCCATCCAGGATTCCAGGCGATTTGCGCACCGTTTAAGAACAAAGTTCAAGGAGTTTGATTGTGTCACAGTTCGCAAATGAATCAGTTGGGGGCGCTGGTCAGGAGAAACCCGCCGTCCACGGGCAGCACGATCCCTGTGACAAACCTTGCCTGGTCGCTGGCCAAATAAAGGGCTGCCCATCCGATATCCCAGCTCTGTCCTTCCACCGGCAATGGCGTCGAAGTCCGGCGCGTCTCGCGCGCGTCCGCAGAGCCATGGGCAACCCTGGGAGTCCACATGAGGCCGGGCATGATGCAGTTAACCCGGACGTTGTCTTTGGCGTGGTCAAGGGCCATGGCGCTGGTCAGTCCCACCACTGCCGACTTGTTAACCGTATAGGGGGCTGAAGAGCTTCCGGCTTTTGGTCTAAGAGCAGTCACGGACGACACGTTGATGATAGACCCGCCGCCGGCAGATATCATATGGGGTATAGCGCAGCGGCTCATGTTTATCATGCTCATGAGGTTGACTGACATGCTGTGCTGCCAGGTCTCCTCGGTTGCTTCCACGACGCTGCCCCTGCCTGCTCCGCCACCCACGTTATTGTGCAAGATATGCAGGCCGCCGTAGCTCTCCACGGCCAGACGAGTCGCACGTTGACATGCTTCCGGGTCAGTCACGTCGGCGGTGGCACATAAAGCCTCTCCGCCCTCCTCCTCGATAATCGCCTTCGTGGCTTCAGCCCACTCTTCTTCAGCGTCTACCAGTACGACTTTGGCTCCCTCCCGCGCAAATACGATGGCCGTTGCGGCGCCGTTTCCCACACCACTGCCTCCGTAGGTCCCAGCGCCACTTACGACTGCTACTTTCCCTTTCAACCTGAGCGACCGCGTTTCATCCAAGTGTGTATTCATTGGAGATGTCTCGCCTGATACGCGTCAGTTTCCGGCTGTATCTTCGATGACATGAAGATACATGAATGCGCCTGTAAATATGGTGGCATCCTCGCAATGCCCTCCAACCATTTCACCCGAAGGACGGGCGGCGACGACGTGAATATGCACACGTACGCCTCCTTCCGGCGATGGCTGAATGTAGCCTTCCGCACTCACCAGTTCAAGGTTCTCATCTATGGTTTGCCGCTGGAATTCAGGAGTGCCTTCGACACGCCGGCACAGGTTTCGCAGCTTCAACTGGCTGAAGCTCCCTATGCACGACGTTATAATGGCCTCACGAATGCCCTCGGAGAGCGCTAAAGCCTCAAGATCGCCAATTATAGATTCCCCAGGCTGAAACCGGCGGTATAATATGCGCGATGTCTTGGCTTCCCATTTCTGTATCACTATATGTCCTCCTGATCGGATTTCCCCGTTAGGACCAAAGGCCTTGGCAAGCACGGCGTTACCGAACGACACAATATGTACGCCCCGTTGTCGACGCCGTCAATCACTGCGTTAGCCAACCCGGTAACACGCAATTCAGATTTTGCAATAGCCGCTAAAGACGACATCTCTTCTCTTGCGCGAAGGATAGGTTCAGCGCTTCTGAACCCTCTAATAACTAAGAACTACGAACTAGCCCTAAAACACGGCTATGGGATTTGCCGGAGAGCCGGTGCCGCCGGGCACGACGAGAGGGTTGATTGTAAGCATGAACTCGTACCTACCCTCCTCGGCGCAGACGTTGGCGAGAGGCTCCAGCAGGCAGTTGTCCACCAGGGCAACACCGTAGGCCGCTATAACCAGGTGCACGCCCCAGCTTAGCCCGTAGTCGTTGGGGGACGCGTCCATCATGTCCCACACAAGCAAGGACACGTCGTTGTCGCGTATGAACGGCATGCACGACGTATGCAGGCCTGCCCTATCCGCGCCCGCACCGGCCCAAACGCCATCGTGGTCCCTGGCGTAGGCGTCGCGCCCGCTGTAAACAATGACAGCATCGCCAGGCTCCAGGGTTATGCCTTCCTCCTTAGCGATGTCCTCAAGCTCCCAGCCGTGCACAGGCCTGTCCATGGTCACGTAGGGCTCGCCGCGATGCTTTGGCACATCCAGAAATACGCCCCTGGTCAGAATGCCATCGCTCCACTGGTCCACGGTGCCGTACTTTGCGCCGGAGAATGTAAGCGTCTCTTTCGGCTCGCGCCCGTCCCACATGCCGTTCTCGTCCCAGACATGGCAGAGCGCGTCAATGTGCGTCGTGGAGGTGCCGTGGTACATGATGCCGTAATAGTCCACCGCCGCGCCCGAGTTGTTCGGCCTCTCCCACACCGTCAGGAACTGTTGGGCCGGCCTTGGATTCTCGGGGCCGGGCTCAACCGGAAATGGCCTGCTCAGGGACACAGCCCGCCCCTTGCTGACCAGCTGGGTGGCCTTCAACCGCTTTTCGTCGTCGATCATGTTGATGGCGCCTGCCGAGCCCTTGTCTCCCCAGCGCCCCCAGTTGCGACGCTGGGTCAGGTAGCCCCTGACCTCCTCCATCGTAGGCACTCGTCTTTCGGACGTCGCCATAATAATGCCCCCCATAACAACCAAGTGTGCAGGTATTTCGCTACCGACGGAAGGCATTATACCCGCCTCCACAGGGAACGCAATTTATTCTTGACCCTACGACAAGGCGTTGCTACACTCGCGGCGGAAGGCAGTGGCAACACCAACCCCTCCCATTTATCGCCGTCGGGTCTCCCGCAAATCCCTTAGCGGCGATTCGGCTGTCCGTTAATTCTGGGATAATTCCCCAAATATACAAGGAGGAAACAATGTCCGGCTACCTTTACGTTGTCCAGATGGACGTTCCCGATGAGCTGGAAGATGAGTTCAACCGTATCTACGACACGCAGCATATCCCCAGCATCCTGACGGTGCCCGGCGTGAGTTCGTGCACCCGGTACAAGCTGGAGTCGGCGGACAAGGAAGGCACGGCCGCATACCTGGCGCTGTACGAGGTGGACTCCCCGGAAGTGCCGCATAGCCCGGCATGGGTGGAGCAGTCCGACAAGGGCGATTGGGCGCCCAAGATTCGTCCACACACTATTAACAGGTCCCACTCGACCTTCAGGAAGTTGGATTGAGCGCGCCGGAGTATTGAGATATTGAAATCGCCGCCGGAGGCGATGTGTCGGGCCGTCCTATCAATGAGCCCGTCGTAAATTTTCGACTGGCAACGTGGCGCCGGAACTCCGACGGTAAATGACATCCGTCATCTAAATCGACGTTCCCAGGAGTATCCAAAAATGTGCAGAAGCATTAAGAAGCTCAGGCGACCTGACGAGCCGGCGACCGATGAGGAGGTGCACGCGGCGGCGTTGCAGTACGTCCGCAAGATCAGCGGCTACCGTGCGCCCTCCCGGGCCAACGAGCAGTCATTCAACGACGCGGTGACGGAGATCGCCATGGCATCGAGGCAGCTACTGGCTACCCTGCGGACAGGGGCCAGGGTGTAGGCAAATTGTAAGTCAGGCAGTGACTTTCGCCGTGTAGTGCGGCATGACCTCTTTCGTAAACAGCTCGATGGACTGCATGGCGTGGTCGTGGGAGATGCTGCCCCACTGGAACGAGCACACGAAGTAGTTCGCACCTGTGGCGATGTACTCTTCCATGTATTCCCGCACCGAAGCCGGTGAGCCCGCCAGGGCCACCCCACCGAGACGCGTTGGGTCAGCACTGTTTTTCTGCTTATCGAAACGCTCCAGCTCTGCCTCGATGTCCCGCCGCAGCTCCCGCTGTGGCAGACCGGCCGGGCGTTGACCGGAGAATCCGAACGAGCCGTCCTTGGTGTCTTGCGCGAAGTCCACCATGCCCCGCTTCTCTGCCTCCAGGCGGCGCGGCGCTGCCAGGTTCCAGCGGTACGCCTCCCATGACGGCGTCGCTATGTGAATGGCTTCCTCGTCGGTCTCCGCCACAACCATGTGGACCACAAGTCCTATTTTGGGCTCGGCTCCCTGGGCGGTAGGCGCGCCCTCGCCGTGCTCCCGCGCCCAGACCTCGCGGTACCGCTTTACCTCTGTGGCAAGTGTCTCTATGGTGCCCACGATTACCGTGTTCATGCCCTCAATAGCGGCCGTCTCGGCATTGCGCATGTACCACATGGGAGGGTACGGCTTTTGGATTGGGTGAAGCCGCATGGGCAGGTCGTCGAAGCTGTGGAACTGGCCCTGGTAATCCAGGACGTCGTTGCTCATGCCCTGTCGGATGATCTCCAGCGTCTCTCGGTAGCGGGCGTGATTTGTCTCCGAGTCGGCCTCCTGTCCCCAGAAGTAGGCCTCCATGACGCCACCGCGGCCGACGCCGATCTCCATGCGCCCGCCGCTGAGGTTGTCCAGCATGCTGATCTCTTCTATGAGCCGCAGGGGATGGTGGAGCGGCAGCACGTAGACGCACGGCCCGAAGCGCAGGTTCGTGGTGCGTTGAGACACGGCAGCCAGGAACACGTTCTGAGAAGGCGCCAGGCTGTGAATCGCCGGCGTGTGGTGCTCGGCGAGGTGGTAGGCGTAAAAGCCTGCCTCGTCCAGGCGCTCGATCTGTTCCAGACGCAGCTCGTAGGAGCGCTGTAGCGACATGTCCTGCTGAGGTTCTATGTGATCAAATACTCCAAATTGCAATGCCACTCCTTTTTTCAAGTAATGAGACGAACCACTCTTGACTGACAAACGAACAATCACTAGAGTAGGTCTCTCGCTTGGCCGGTCTCCTGTACGAGCTATAGGCCAAGGCTACTGGAGACCGCCGCTGTAGGCCCTGTACGCCATGCGAGTTATCAAGCCAACGCGGTCCTGATTAGCAAAGTGCGAGAATTTGCTTATAAGACGTGGACGTCAATCAAGGCCTCCCGGTGTGCGCGTATCCATATACCAGTAGGTTGCTCCCCTGGAGAGGATGCTAGACCTCAACGTTCTTGAGTTGCGGCGAGACGGTAAGGTGGGCCTCTGTCACCTCCTGGACCTGCTCGGGCGTATAGCCCGGGGCTATCTCGCGCATGAGAAAACCGGCTGGAGTGATGTCGAAAAGGCCCAGGTTCGTCATAAGGGTCTTGACGACACCCAACGCCGTGGCGGGCAGTTTGAGCTGCTTGAGGAGTCGCGGCTTCCCGTCTCGCGTGGTGTGCTCCATGGCGATGAAGACACGCTGCGCCCCCATGGCAAGGTCCATGGCCCCTCCAATACCGCCGCCTTTGCGGCCGCCGGTGCGCCAGTTGGCGAAGTCGCCCGTCTCAGAGACCTCGTAGCTGCCCATTATTGAGACGTCGATGTAGCCCGCCCTGATTATTGCGAATGCATCCGCGTGGTGCACGATAGACGCCCCGGGCATGATGTCCACGTATTGCCCACCGGCGTTGACCAGGTACAGGTTCTCCTGCCCTTCCGGCAGCAACGGACCGTAGCCGATGACGCCATTTTCCGAGTGGAACAGCACATCTTTGGCGTAGTTGGATATCAGCGTAGGTATGCCGATTCCCAGGTTTACCAGCCATCCGTCCTCGAACTCTTTAGCCAGCCGAGCGGCCATTTGATTTCGTGTTAAAGGTTTGTTTTCCACCTTAATTGGTTCCCCATTTCTTGCTTGATTGAAAATCCAAATTGGGCCAGGCAGATTGCGCGGAATTTTTGTCACGCCATCCAGCGAAACGCATCGGAAGGCTAGATTAACGGCGGTTGATCTTGTCCCATATGCCGTCCGCGGGAATCTTGACTACTCGATCGACGAATATGCCGGAAAGATGCACATTGTCCGGGTCGATCTCACCGAGCTTGAGGATGTCCTCCTCCACCTCGACGATGGTGGTCTTGGCGGCCATGCCCATGATGGGGTTGAAGTTCCTCTGGGAGAGCTTGAACTGGAGATTGCCGAACTCGTCGGCCCGCAACGCCCTCAGGAACGCGTAGTCGGCATGCAGCGGGTACTCCAGCAGGTACTCCTTACCGTCGATGACACGCGTCTCCTTGCCCTCCGCCAACTCGGTGCCAACGCCGGTCCTGGTGTAAAAGGCGCCAATGCCGGAGCCGGCTGCGCGGATGCGCTCCGCCAACGTGCCCTGGGGCACCAGTTCGGCCTCAATCTTGCCCGACTGGTACATCTCGTCGAAGACCGTAACGTTGGACGGGTGTGGCGACGCAGTGAAGGCCATGATCATCTTCTGGAACTGCCTGGCGTTGATGAGAGTGGCCACGTCTACCTGGTCGTCCCTACCCCCCGAGCCGTTGGAGATGCCCGTGAGATGTTTTGCTCCCTGACTCAGCAGCGCAGCCATCAGGTTTCTTGGGTGCCCCACTCCGGCGAATCCAGGAAACATGACCGTGGAGCCGTTGGGAATATCCGCCACTGCCTCGCCGAAGGTCTGGAATACTTTGTTTTTCAATGGCTCACCTCTAATAAACGAAAACGATTATAGATGCGGCCAAATAGGCCGTCAACCGACATGACGCCCGTCACGATTGACCGACAATATAGGCGTTGGTAAACTTTCCCTGAACAGATATCGACTGATATCAAAGGCAAACGCAGGAGACGTTTCTTCATGACGTGTGTAAACTGCAATCGAGATAACCGGGCCGACGCCAATTTTTGCGATGGTTGTGGCAGAAGGCTCTCCGAGACAAATGGACCGGCGCACCAGGGCTTGAAGGGGCCTCTGGACGGAATTCGGGTTATCGACTGGACCATGTGGCAGTTCGGGCCCGTCTCCACTATGATGCTGGCCGACATGGGTGCGGAGGTTATCAAGGTCGAGTCGTTGGATGGCGACCAAGCCAGGCAGTTCCATCGGGTCAGCGGCGCGGCCACTGTGCTTCCCGGCGGCCTCAACGCATACTTTGAGTCGTTAAACCGACAGAAGTTGAGCGTTGCCCTGGACCTCAAGAACCCCAGGGGCACAGAGATCATGTACCAGCTGGCGAAGAAGTCCGATGTCTTCATCCAGAACTTCCGTCAGGGCGTGGCCGAGCGGCTTAACCTGGGATACGAGGACCTGCACAAGCAGAACCCCATGCTGGTGTACGGTGCCGGCACCGGCTACGGACCAAATGGCCCAGACTCCGGCAAGCCGGCATTTGCCTACACCGGAGAGGCCAGGTCCGGCTCCCTGTGGTGGGCTGGCCCAAACGACGGCAAGCCCTACAACCTGCAGAGCGTGGCAGACCAGATTGCAGGCATAATGCTTTCATATGGAGTGCTGGGCGGGCTTATTTCCCGCGACAAGCTGGGTTTCGGCCAAAAGGTTGATGTCTCGCATCTGGGCAGCCTTATGTGGTTGGGGGGAAATCGCACCGGCATCGCCCTTCTCAGCGGCAACACGCCTCAGAGGCAGGACAGAAGCGCCGCCCGCAACGTTTTGTGGAATGCGTACAGGTGCAAGGACGAACTGTGGATTGCCTTCTCCATGAACCAGAGCGACCGCTACTGGCCTGCCTTTTGCAAGGCAATCAACAAGCCCGAGTTACTGGAGGACGACAGATTCAACGACATGGAAGCCCGAGCCGACAATCGCGAAGAGCTCATCCTGCTTCTTGACGACATCTTCCTGACCCGGGTCAGGGCCGACTGGGCAAAGGCCATGGACGACACCGGCGGCATCATCTGGGCGCCGGTACAGGACGTCTGGGACCTGCCCAATGACCCACAGGTTATCGAGAACAACTACATTGTTGACTTCGATCACGATGTCCTGGGCAAGGTCAAGTACCTGCAGACGCCGGTTGGTTACAGCGACACGCCCCTGTTCACCCGCAAGTCTGCGCCGCAACACGGCGAGGACACCGAGAACATCCTGATCGACCTGCTGGGCTACACCTGGGACGACATCGCAAGCCTTCAGGACGACAGGGTGATTCTGTAGACGTTACTAGGGAACCAGCGCGGCGGCGGCGCCCTGCGTCACCGGCTCAGCGGAAAGAAGAACGTCGCTGGCGTACTGGATGGCCTCCATCAGCGGCGCCGGGTAGACGCCGATGAACACTATGCCCACCAGCAGCACGCCCAGTGAGATCGACGTCAGCCTCGGTACGAAAATAGGCGTGGGGTCTTCAGCCGGTTCGATGTAAAGTTGCCTTACGATCGTCAGATAGTAGTAGAGCGATATCAGGCTGGCGAAGATGGCTAGCCCCGCGAGCCAGAGCATACCACTGGCGGCCACTGCGTTGAACAGGTAGAACTTGCTGGTGAATCCGGCAAATATGGGCAGGCCGGCAAGCGAGAACAGCGACACAGCCATGACCAGACCCAGCAGAGGCGCACGTCGAGCCACGCCGGCCATGCCTGCAATGTCGTCGCGCCCGGTGACGTTGTAGATGGCGGCCAGACACATGAACACGGCCATGTTGGTGACGGCATACGCCACCAGATGCAGCATTATGCCGTTGGACACGAGGCGGGACAGCTCGATTGATACGCCCCCGTCACCTTCGACTACAGCTAAGGCGGCCACTCCCATGAGCAGGTATCCTACCTGACCGATGCTGGAGTATGCCAGTAGCCGCTTCATGTTGGTCTGCACCAGCGCCACCAGATTACCCAGCAGCATGGTGGCCACGGCCATGATGACCAGAAGCATCTGCCAGTCACCCACGGACGGCAGGAACGCCTCCGTAAACAGCCGCAGCACCAGAGCAAAAGCCGCAGCCTTGGAGCCCACGGCCAGGTACGCCGTCACCGGAATCGGCGCGCCCTCGTAAGCGTCCGGGGCCCACATGTGGAAGGGCACGGCGGCGATTTTGAAGCCCAGGCCGGCAATTATCAGCACGATGCCCAGCATCACGCCAGGGCTCAGGTCTCCCGTGGCAGCCAGGGCGGCGTTAATCTCGTCGAAACGCGTTGTGCCCAACAGGCCGTATATCTGGCTGATGCCGTAGAGGAGCAGTGCCGATGAGAAGGCGCCCAGCAGAATGTACTTGGTGGCCCCTTCATTGGACTTGGCATTGTAGCGGTCGTAGCCCACAAGGACGTAGAGCCCGAAGCTCAACAGCTCCAGGGCCATGTAGGCCGTAAGCAGCTCGCCGGAGGACGCCATCAGCATCATGGCGACCACGGTAAACAGCAGAATGCCGTAGTATTCGCCCGGGTACTCCAGGTTGCGCTTGACGTAGTCGTAGGACATCAGGACGATGAAGCCGCCCAGCACCAGGAAGAAGGCCTTGAAGAATAGCGCGTAGCCGTCTATCCTCAGCAGGCCGCCATACAAAACCTCGTCCCGGTTCCACAGGTACACCAGTGAAAAGACAAGAATAGCGCCCAGGCCCACCAGCGCCACAAACGGCAATATGGTCTTTCGTTCCCTGCTTGTAAAAAAGTCCAGCGTCAACACCAGGAAGGCCAGTCCTGTGACCAGGAATTCGGGCAGTAGCAGTAGGAAGTTATTGCTCATCAAATCTTCGTAATTCTTGTCTAGGCGAATCTAGCCAGCAGCTCAGACACGCCGGTGTTTATCACTTTGAGAAATGGGAACGGGAACAGCCCGACCAGCAATATGAATCCCGCCAGCAATATGGCGGAGGCCCCCTCCAGCTTGCCAATGTCTGTCTGGCCCTGCCAGCGCTCGCCTATGGGCCCGAAGAAGACCTTTGCCAGCAGCCGTAGTATGTAGACGGCGGTTATGGCGGCGCCAATGACGGCAAGAACGCCCAGCAGCGGATACGTCTGGAACAGGCCCAGAAACACCAGCAGCTCCGCCACGAATCCACTGAGCCCCGGCAGTCCAAGGGAGGTCAGGCCCACAAAGGCGAAGAGCACGGCCGTCACCCCCATGCGTTTCGCCAGACCATCCAGCACCATGATGTCCCTGGTGTGGGTCCGATCGTAGACAACGCCGACCACCGTAAAGAACAACGCCGTCATAATGCCGTGGGAGAACATTTGAAGTACCGCGCCACTCAAACCCAACGGATTCAACGTCGCGATGCCCATAATCACGTAGCCCATATGGCTGACGCTTGAGTAGCCGACGACGTACTTCAGATCGCTTTGGCCCATGGCGGAGATCGCGCCGTAAATCACATTTACTGTTCCCAGGCCCACGAGCACAGGCATCCAGAACTGCGCCCCTTCAGGCAAGATGAACATTGCGACTCGGATAATGCCAAACGCGCCCAGCTTCATCAACACACCGGCGTGCACCATGCTGACGGCCGTTGGCGCGGCGACGTGGCCATCCGGCGACCAGGTGTGAAAGGGCCAGAGACCGGCCAGTATGCCAAAGCCCACGGCTAGAAATGGGAATATGATTATCTGGAAGCTGCGGGAATAGTCCACACTGGCAAGCTCTCCAATATCGAATGTGCCCAGGCCCGCCTCCGCGAATATGGCCAAGATGCCCACCCATATCAGCACGCTGCCCGCAACGAGGTATAGCATCAGCTTCATCGCGCTGTACTCTTTGAGCCGCTTGAAGGTGCTGAACTCGCTGCTGCTTCCCCAGACACCAATCAGCAGGTACATGGGGAGCACCGCGAGCTCGTAGAAGAAGAAGAAGAAGAACAGGTCCAAGGAGGCGAAAACGCCGAACACGCCCGTCAGCAGCAGGAAATACAGGATGAAGAAGTCCTTGTTCCAGGACTTGATGTTCCACGAGACCAGCACGCCGGTGAACATCACGATGCCTGTCAGCAGAATCATGGGCGCCGCTATGCCGTCGACGCCCAGCGTCAGGGAAATGCCCAGGTCACCGAACGCCCAGGGGCCGGGTATCTCCAGCCAGTTCCATGTCCGGCTGAACTGGTACCCACCCGGGTCCAGGTAGTAGTTAAAGAAGACGTAAAAGGTAAGAAGCATTGCGGCCAGACCGAAGGCCGACGCCACCCAGCGTATCCGAGTCTCCTGTTCGCTGGGCATAGCCATGATGAGCGCCGCCCCAATCAAGGGCAACACTATGATTATGAATAAGACGTAACTATCGAATAATTGCATCTATGTTGGCTTTTGAGATGTTTGGGCTTAGCGCCCCCCTTCCTAACCTTCCCCCGGTTGGGGAAGGGACTGTTAGCCTCCTCCCCCCGGAGGGGGAGGATTGAGGAGGGGGCGCCAACTTACGTGGCCGTCAGCTTATCCAATATCACCTGCTTAACCGCTTCAATCTCCCCCATTACCTGATTATTCCAGAACCTCAACACCTGATAACCCTGCGATTCCAGACAGCGAGTCCGATTCAAGTCGTAATCTTCATGTTCGGAATGGTGCCCGCCGTCCAGTTCTATCACCAACCCCTTCTCAAAACAGAAGAAGTCCACGATGAACTCGCCAATAGGGTGTTGCCTTCGGAACCTGTATCCCCCCAGTTGCTTCCTGCGAATATACAGCCATAAGACCCTTTCGGCATCCGTTGCCCCTCGCCGCAATTGTCTTGCGTTTGATGTTATTGACACGACATTCCTTTTCCCGAAGCGTTTGAGCCTATGCCAGGACCAACCACCAGACAAGGGCCAGCGCGATGACGCCCGTGCCCATTGCCATGCCGTAGCTGTACATTTTGCCCGTCTGAATCAGCTTCAGTTTTGCGCCCGACACACGGGTGATCAGCCCGCTGCCATCTACCGCCCCGTCATTAATAATGGCCCGGTCGAAGACGGCAACCAGTCTGCCAAACGCTAGGACGATGCGGTCGGTAACCCACTGGTACATTTCATCTATGTAGTACTTATTCACAAGCAGCCGGTGAATCCTCGGCAGCTTCCGGGCTATTGCCTGATGAGAAATCTTACCCTTGTAGTAAATCAACCAGCCCACGCCGACGCCGGCTCCGGCCAACGCCAACGACACTGCCGTTAGCCAGATCACAGGGTCGAACCGGCCCTCGCCAGCCAGGAAGTCGGCGAAACCTCCGTAATCCGCCGTCCAGCCGATGGCTAGAAGGCCCACCGTGACTGAGAAGAAGGCCAACAACAGCAAAGGCCACGTCATCAATTTCGGCGACTCATGTGCACGCTCGGCTTCGTCCGTGCGGGGTGCGCCGGGGAATACGATAAAGACCACCCTGGCCATGTACAGCGCGCTGAGCACTACGCCAGCCAGCGTCAGGACCAGGAAAACCACGCTGCGGTGCTGCAGCACCGCCAGCAACACCTCGTCCTTGCTAAAGAAACCGCTCAGGGGAATGATTCCCGCCAGCGACGCCGCGCCTATCACGAACGTCAGTGTCGTGACGCGCATGTTCAGCCTGAGACCGCCCATCTTCCAAACGTCGGTCTCGCCCCCCATGCCGTGCATAATGCTGCCGGCGCCAAGAAACAGCATCGCCTTGGAAACGCCGTGGGCAACGAGGTGGAAGATGGCGGCGGCCAGGCCAAAGGCCCCCAGCGACAGCATCATCAGGCCCAGGTGACTGATCGTTGAGTAGGCAAGGATTCGTTTTATGTCCGTCATGACCAGCGCCATGGTTCCGGCAAAAATGAAGGTGAACAGTCCCACGACGCTAACCGTCATCATGACCGCCGGAACCAACTCGAACATCGGCAGCATTCGTGCCGTCAGGTACACTCCCGCCACGACCATGGTGGCCGCGTGAATTAGCGCGCTAACCGGTGTCGGGCCTTCCATAGCGTCCGGCAGCCACACGTGGAACGGGAACTGCGCCGACTTTCCCATGGCCCCCATGAATATCAGAAGGGCCGAGACCGTGATGGTGCCCTGACTTATTTGACCCGCCTTCGCCATCTCGATGATCGTTGAGATATCGAAGGTGCCCGTGGCCCTGAAAAGCAAAATGATTCCGATTAACAGGCCAACGTCGCCTATGCGCGTGGTGACGAATGCCTTTTTGGCTGCCTCCGCGGCGGACTTTCGCTCCCACCAGAACCCAATTAGCAGGTATGAACCAAGGCCAACCAGCTCCCAGGCCACGTATAGGAAAATCAAGTTGTCGGCCAGCACCAACGCCAGCATGGCTGCCGCGAACAGCGAGTGCACGGCGAAATACCAGCCGAACCGGGAGTCGCCGCGCATGTACTCCAGGGAGTAGACCTGCACGAGCAAGGCCACAAACGTGACCAGCCCCAGCATCACCACTGACAGCCGGTCGACGTGCACGCCCCAGGTGATATTCGTTTCGCCGATGGTGATCCAGTTTACGTCGAACGCCTTGTGGTCGAGTCCGCTGCCCAACAGATCAGCAAGAACGAACCAGAACAAGACGAACCCGGCCAGAATGGCCAGTATGGAGACGAACGACCCGTTCTTGGGCAGAAACCTGCCCAGAAAGGCGACGATAAAGAAGGCCGCCGCACTCAGGGCAGGAATAACCCAGGCCAGTTCCATCTATTTGGTGTCCTCTGCGCTGCTGGAGATCACCATGTGGGGGCCTTCCGAAGGTGTCTGGTGTTTGCTACGGTCCCCATCTTCCCTACCACTTCATCATGTCTATTTCGTCCATGTTGACCGTAGACCGGTTGCGGTAAAGGCGAAGTATGATCGCTATCGCAAGGGCCAGCTCCGCTGCGGCTATCGTAATCACGAAGATGACCAGGACCTGCCCCAACGCCTTCTGTGCCTCTGTGAAGTCGCCGAAAGCTGCAAATCCTATCAGGTTCACATTCACGGCGTTGAGCATCAGCTCGATGGACATCAGGATGAGGACGGCGCTTCGCCTGGCCAGGACGCCGTACGCGCCTATGGCGAAAAGCGCCGCGCCCAGAATTTGGAAGTGGGCCAACTCGATCAATCTCGTCCTCCAGTGGTGCGGACCATCACAATCGCGCCAATCAAGGCCACCAGGAGCACGAGGGAGGCAACCTCAAAGGGAACGGCCCACTCGGTAAAAAGCGAACGCCCCAGGGCCTCGAAGCTAATGCCCTGCCGGACCGTGGTACGCACGGACGTCCCGACGATCGTGGCCGCGATTAACGCGAACAGCGCCGCTGCCACAACGGCCGCCACCGGCCACTGACGATTGTCGGACAAGTGTTCAAAGTCTTCAACGCGAGTAAGCATTAGTGCGAATAGGATTACGATGACCACCGCGCCGCCGTAAATCAGAATCTGCACCAGTGCAAGGAACTCTGCAAAGGCAAGAAGGAACAGGCCCGATACGCCCATAAGTGAGGCCAGAAGCGCGAACGCCGCATAAACTATATTGCGGCTCATAACCACACCAAGAGCGCCACCCAAGGTAAGCGCTCCTGCCACATAAAACAGTACCAACGAGGCGGTTATCATGTATTCGCAGAAGACTCCTCACCGGTCTCCGCGGGGTTAGAGTCTTGCTCGCCTGACTCGGCGGCATCTCGCATGGCACCGGCATCAACGAGACGCTCCTCTTTCGTCATTGCAGGGGTCGTTTCAGACGTGGGATTGGCAGCCGCTTCGCCTTCCGCAGGCGGCGTCTGGGCTTCAGACGCGGGTTGGCCAGCCTCGGTCGCGGCCGCTTCAGTTGAGCCGCCCTCGCGTTTGGCGGCAGCCCTGGCCCTGGCAGCGGCGAGACGCTCCTCTTTTGTCATTCCAGGGGTCGTATCAGACGTGGGATTGGCAACCACTTCGCCTTCCGCAGGCGGCGTCTGGGCTTCAGACGCGGGTTGAGCAGCCTCGGTGGTAGTGGCTTCAGCAGAGCCGCCCTCGCGTTTGGCGGCAGCCCTGGCCCTGGCAGCGACGAGACGCTCTTCTTTCGTCATTCCAGGGGTCGCGTCAGACGTTGCTTCGGCCTTTTTCGGACGCGCCTTGGGAACTCCGCTATTCTTCTCCGGCTGCTTCGGGGTCCAGCCGACCTCGGCCTGGTACTCTTTGCCTAGCTCCAACAGTCTGGGCAGGTCCGCCCGGTTGCCGTCTCGCTGATACTTGCTTAGCTCATGCTCGTGGCTCATCTCGATAGCATCAAAGTTACAGACGTCAACGCAGATCCCGCAGAGAATACACCTGCCTAGATTGATCTCGAACAGGTCGATTATCTTGCGCCGGCTACTTTTGCCTTCCGCCGCCAGCGGGTTGTCTTTCATCTGGGCCGTCATGCACTGGGTTGGGCAGTCCCGAATGCACACCATGCATCCGGTGCAGTAGGGCTCACTTATCTCACTATCCCAAGTGAGCGCTGGAAAGCCCATGAAGCGTTCCTGGACCTGTTGTCGCTTGTCGGGGTCAGGGTACTGCGCCGTAATCGGCTTTCGTGTAGCCGATTTCAGCGTCACCAGTAGCCCTTCCAGGAAACCTATCATTAAATACCCCTTAATAGCGGTAATAAAGTGGCCAGGCATTGTCAACCGATCAGTCCGCGCCGGATGGATTACCCGCGGACGCCCCCGGCATGATCACCGAACCCGACCGAATGCTGGTTGCAGAGTACACTTTGACAGTGTGCCTTTCCAGCTTTGTGCCGGGGTTTTTAACAATGATATAGAAGGTGCCGCCCAAGACGACCAGCGACATCGCGGTCAGCGTCCAGAGCGGCAGGCCGTAAAAAAGCACCACGGCCGTTATCACGATATTGATGAAGGACAACGGCACCAACATTTTCCAACCAAAAGACATTAGCTGGTCAATCCGCAGCCGTGGGTACGTCCCCCGTATCCAGAAGAACCCGATGATAACGGCGTATGTCTTTACCAGGAACCAGAGCGCCGACAGCGCCGAATGCAACCCCCCGTCGAAGGGGATTGTCGGCCAGTTCCACCCACCCAGGAAAAGCAACACTATGAGCGCCGCAATGGTGAATGTGTTGATGTACTCGGCCAGGAAGAACACCGCCCAGTGCGCGCCGCTGTACTCAATAAACGGTCCTCCAACTACCTCCGACTCCGCATGGTGGATGTCGAACGGCGTCCGGCCAAGCTCGGCCAGGCCGGCGGTGAGGAACAGGAATAGCCCCAGGGGTTGAAGCAGCACATTTGCCACGTACGTCTGCCCGGCCACGATGTCACGCAGATTTAGCGACTGGGCCAACATGGCCACCCCCAGTATCGCCATGATAAAAGGTATCTCGTAACTGATGAGCTGGCCCGCGGCCCGGAGTCCTCCCAGCATGGCGTACTTATTGGCGGAGCCCCATCCGGCCATCAGCAGACCCATCACCGAAAGCACGGATATGGCAATGATGTAGAAGAGCCCGAGATCCAGATTACTTAACACCAGATCGTGGGAGATCGGAATGGTGACCCATAGCAGCAACGCCGGAATGAACACGGCCAAAGGGGCCAGCCAGTACACCCGTTTATCGGCCCACGCCGGCAAGATGTCTTCCTTGGAAACCAGCTTCAGGGCGTCCGCAAGGGGTTGCAGCGTACCGTGAAAGCCAACGACCATCGGCCCCATGCGCATCTGAATGCGGGCCAGCGTCTTCCGCTCTACCCAGGTCTGCGCCAGCACCATAACCGACAGGAAGACGAAAAGTCCGACCGCGCCCAGAAACAGATATATGCCCAGTTGGAGGCTCACCTGTCGACCTCTCCCAAGATGATGTCGATGGAGCCCAGTATGACCACGGCATCCGCCAAGTAGGCATTTCTTAGCAGGTGCTGCAGGGCTTGCAGGTTGGCAAAAGACGGCGTCCTGACCTTGACACGATAGGGCTTGTCGGTGCCGTCGCTGACCAAAAATACACCAAAGTCTCCACGGGGCGACTCGGTGCGAACGTAGACCTCTCCCTTTGGCGGCCGCGTTATGCGCCGAACGTCCGCCATGATGGGTCCGGCCTCCATCTGGGCCATGGCCTGCTCGATTATGATCATGGACTGGCGCATCTCCTCCACTCGGACGTAGTACCGGTCCCAGCAGTCGCCATAGGTGCCGACGGGTATGCCGAACTCGAATCGATCGTAAATGGAGTATGGCTCCGTTACCCGAATGTCCTCGGCGACGCCGCTTGCCCTGAGCATAGGCCCAGAGATTCCGAAGTCAATCGCGTCCTCGCCGCTGATTTCGCCTATCCCCTTGGTGCGCGCCAGGAACATCTCATTCTGGGACAGGAGGTCGTCGCACTCCTGGATGCCCCGCTTGAGGTCGTCCATCAACTCGGCCATGCGGGTTCCGAAGTCGTCGGGCAGCTCGACCTTGACGCCGCCCACACGAAAGTAGTTGTGCATCATTCGGGCGCCGGTCACGCTCTCGAACAGCGCCTGTATGCGTTCCCGCTCGCGGAAGGCATACAGCACCGGAGTCATGGCGCCTACATCCAGGCCGTACACGCCGTAGAAGAGCATATGGCTGGCGATGCGGTTAAGCTCACACAGTATGACGCGAATGTAGCTGGCCCGGTCCGGGACCTCCGTGCCCATGAGCTTCTCTACGGCCAGCACGAAAGCCAACTCGCAGTTGAGGTTGGCCACGTAGTCCATGCGGTCGAACAGCGTGATGATCTGGCTGTAAAGCTCCCCCTCGCACAGCTTCTCGGACCCGCGGTGCAGGTAGCCAATATGCGGCTCCGCCCTGGCGATGCGCTCGCCATCCACCCAGATGACGATCCGGAACACCCCGTGCGTGCTGGGATGCTGCGGCCCCATGTTTATCATGAGGTCGATGGCGTCCCCGGACCTGCTTTGTTCTTGAATTTGCAT
>JACZVF010000164.1 GCA_022572805.1 Chloroflexota bacterium | reverse complement strand
TGCCGTGTTTGCCATGCGCCAGATGTAATGCCGGGAATCACCCCGGTAGTCATCCAGGTTCGAGCGATGGGCTGAATATGCCCCGCGACTTGGTAAATATGACGCCCTTCCAGTAGGATACCTGCCGTAGCTATTTCGGGTTGACAAAGACTACCTGACAGGAGGTGTCCCGTGGCACTGAAGACCTTCGGCACGATGGGCGTGGACTGGGAGGAGCGGGTCGACTTCGAGCGGCTGCGCACCCAGCGTCTGGACAAGGCCAAGAAGCTCCTGAAACAGTCGGACTTGGGCGCGCTGCTGACCTTCGACATGAACAACATCCGCTACCTCACGGCAACGATAATCGGCACCTGGGCCATGGACAAGCTTGTGCGCTACGCCCTGCTGCCCCAGGACGACGAGCCTATTCTGTGGGACTTCGGGTCCGCCGCCAGGCACCACCAGCTGTACTGCCCCTGGCTGGGAGACCGAGCCCGCGCCGGAATATCAACCCTGCGAGGCGCTACCCCAGAAGGCGCGGGCCTGGCCGCCGACGTCGCCAAAAAAATACGCATCGAGCTGGAGCAACGAGGCCTGAAGGACGAGCCGCTGGGCGTGGACATCGTGGAGCCTACGGTGATGTTCGCTTTACAAGCGGAGGGCCTGAATGTGGTGGACGGCCAGCAGCTTATGCTGGAGGCCCGCCGCGTCAAGACCGACGACGAGATTACGTTGCTGAACATGGCCTGCGCAATGGTGGACGCCGTCTACGACGAGCTGTACATGATGCTGCGTGCCGGTGTGCGTGAGAGCGACGCCGTAGCCCTGGCAAACAAGATTCTGTATGAGCTGGGCTCAGAGCATGTCGAAGGCGTAAACGCCATCTCCGGCGAGCGCACCAACCCACACCCGCATAACTACAGCGACCGCCTGCTACGGCAAGGCGACCCGGTTTATTTCGATATTCTTCACAGCTACATGGGCTATCGAACGTGTTACTACCGCACGATGGTCATCGGCAGCGCGTCCCAGTCCCAGATTGACGCATACAAGAAGTGCCGCGAGATTCTGGATATCTCCATCGACAAGGTCAAGCCGGGTATTACAACGGCCGACATCGTGAAGGACTGGCCCAAGGCCCAGGAGTTCGGGTTCGAAAACGAGGAGGCCGCCTTCGCCCTGCAGTACGGCCACGGCGTTGGCCTGTCCATCTGGGAGAAGCCTATCTTCAGCCGCCTGGTGTCGCTGGACAATCCGCAGGAGATAGAGGAGAACATGGTCTTCGCCTTGGAGACCTTCTGGCCCTCCGCCGACGGCTGGTCGGCGGCGCGCATCGAGGAGGAGGTTGTGGTCACCAGGGACGGCCCGGAGGTCATCACGCGCTTCCCCGCCGAGCAATTAATGGTGGCCGGCCCGCGTTACTACACGGCCACAGGTCCTCTTTCCACTACCCGCGAGGCGCAGTCGCACCTGAACCGCAGCGCCAACGGCATCCCCTCAGGCATCGCCGGAGCCCACTCCTAGATTTTTGGGTAAGCGGCAAAGGGCCAGATAATAGGCGGGCCTCGATGTATAGCATACGTCGGGGCTCGCGTTAATTATTAAATTGCGACCGATATCAACGCTGCCATCGGCCCGTGCCTACGCAGCGTCTCTAGCTGTTCGCGGTCCATGACCAGCAGCTCTCCGGCGAATCCCAGCGCGTTCACCGAGATGCCGTGGAAGCGCTCGCGGCTGCGTGGCACCAGCATCATCCAACGCCGTGTGGCCAGCATGTTGTATGCTCTGCCTTCGTCGGATGCGCTACCCAGGCCGACGGCGTCTAGCAGTGCCGCGTACTTCTCCAGAAGCCTCGCGCCGGCGTTCAAAAACGACAAACCGCCAACGTCGTCCAATCTGGCGATGGCGTGGTCGAAGGGCAGCATAGGCGACCTGCCTATTCCTTCGGTGACTATGACATTTTCCAGTGCAGGTTGAATGGGTATGGCCGGAACATCTGAAAAAAACGGCAGCGGCACGACTTGCAGGTGCTTATGGCGCTGGCTGGCGCCGGAGACCTGCCCCGAGTTGTAGAAGGCCAGGCCTTCGAACTCCCGCAGGCAGACCCAAAAAGCCTGGAAGTCGGAGGGCGTCAACAGGGAGGTCTGCTCCTCGAAGGCGCGTGTCACGATGAGCAGGTGGTTGTCCACCACCGGGAATTTATTCAGTACCCCTACGTGCGTTTTTGAGATGTTTGCGACAAACAGCTCTTCTTCATATGGCAGAAAGGGATCGAAGTCCGGCGGGCGGACGTCCGGGTTCGCCTCATATGCCTTACGCGCCAAGGCGGACACTACCCGCACGTCGAACGCGACGCCCTCGTCCTCCACCGTCTCGCGCTCGGTCGCTATGGGCCGCAGCGCCCCCTTCTCGATAGCCTGCCGTGTACGATTTACGACGGCGGACCAGAGCGTCCCGGGCCGGAAGGTCTGTTTGCTTTCGGGCAAGAATTCTCAGCCTAACTTGTCGATTTCATACGTCGTGACCTCCAGCAGGTAGCCGTCTGGGTCGCTGAAGTAGATTGACTGGCAGTCGGAGTGCACAAGCATTTCGTATTTTGTGCCGGCGTCCGTTAGCTGACTCTGGTATGCCAGGAAAGTCTCCGCGTTAGCCCCGAAGGCTACGTGGCAGGCCCTGGGACCCTGGTTTGCCGGGGTGATGTAGGGCCGCTCCTCGTTCGCCTCCAGCAGCGCCAGCCTGGTCGTGGCATTGCCGATGTACGGGCTGGCCGGCCCGGCGTTCGGGTCCAGTGCTGTGAAGCCGAACATCTTCTCATACCACCTCTTGGACTCCGCCAGGTCCCGCACCACCAACGCCGCGTGGTCCAGGCCGCTGACGGCCAGTTGTTTAGCCATAATGTCCTCGTCGATACGGTAATGCGGAGCCGGTGCCGTGAAGATAGTAGCAAATCGACCCGCCGCGACGCACCGCCAGGGCATATTGCGTTGTCTTGACCGCCCCGGCACCCGTTGCTAAACTCGCTTTCGATGACTGAGCACACCGAGCAGCTTAGTATGCTGATAGTGCGGGACAGGGTTCTGGAGCTGCCGGACCCGCCTGCGGTGGGCTACACCTTGCGTGGCTACCAGCCGGGAGACGAGAAGGCCTGGGTGGCGCTACTCGAACATGGGGACTTTTCCGATTGGAGCGTCGAACGATTTGATTCCTACCTCCAGGGACCGGAGCGGCGCGAAGGGTCGCACGCCGTCCTCAAGGACGGCAGCATCGTAGCCGCTAGCTTCGCCTCGGTCCAGCCGGATGCCGAAAATATGGGCAGGCTGGACTTTGTCGTCAGCCATCCCGACCATCGCGGTAACGGCCTGGGCAGAGTCGTGTGCACCGCAGTCATGAAGCACCTGGCCGGACGAGGTTACGGGTCCACCGTTCTATTTACCGACGACTGGCGGCTGCCTGCCATCGGCCTTTACCTGTCTCTGGGCTTCGTGCCTCGAATGACCTGCGATGACATGCCCGCGCGCTGGAAGGCTATAATTCGGAAATTGGGACTGGCTCGAAATGACAGACGGACCGAACATCACAGGAGATAGTCAAAGCCAATGGGCACCGATAAAGTGGGTCTGGCCGTAATAGGTTCAACGGGAATAATAGGGCGAGTGCATATCGACGCCATCGCTCAGCTGGATAGCTGCCGTCTGGTTGGTGTTACCGCGCGGAAACAGGAGCCCCTTCGGCGGCAGGCTATGGAGCAGCAGGTGGTCATGTACGCCTCGCTGGATGAGGTGCTGGAGGACCCGGAGGTGGACGCCGTGGTAATCGCCACGCCTCACCCGTCCCACCTGGAGATCACGCTGAAGGCGGCGGAGGCGGGCAAGCACGTCCTCACCGAAAAGCCCATGGGCGTCACGCCGTCCGATGCCGACGCGATGATCAGCGCCGCAAAGTCCGCCGGAGTGAAGCTGGGCGTGCTCTTCAATAATCGCTTTCGCCCGGAGGCTATAAAGGCCAGGGAGCTCATTCAGCAGGGAGCCATCGGCGCCGTAAACCGAGTCAGCATGTCCAGCGTGATGCTGCGCAGCCAGGACTACTACGACCGTCTCGACTGGCGGGGCCGCTGGGACACGGAGGGCGGCGGCGTGCTCATTAACCAGGGCATCCACGCCATCGACATGATGCAGTGGTTGGGCGGCATGCCCACGTCCGTCTTCGGTCGGCTCAGCGCTCACAGACACAACGTGGAGGTGGAGGACTACGCCACGGCGGTCATGGAGTTTCAAGGTGGCGGCCACGGAACGCTGCACTGCACAACGGCCCAGGCCCCCAATCACCAGCGTCTTGAGATTTGGGGTGAGCGTGGCGCGCTCATCCTGGACAACTGGGCGCTCACGCTGTACAGCATCGGTACGTCGGTCACGGACTTCATCGAGAACAACAAGGACGTAGCGTTCACCAGTCCCGATTTCGAGACGGAGACCTTCGAGTTCGAATCGGTGTCAAGCACCCATGTTCCGGCCATCGACGACTTTGCGCGCGCAATCTTGGAGGACAGGGAACCCGCCATCACAGGCGAGGACGGGCTGCACGCTCAGGAGCTGGTGGCGGCCGTCACGCTGTCCGGTTGCCGGGACAAGTTAGTTCGTCTGCCCGTGGACCGCGCCGAGTACGACGCGTTGATGGACCAGTTGCGCACGACGCGCCGCCTGCCCGGTACGTGAAAGCCTCCCCGGATGCTCGGCCCAACGGTCGTTAATCCGCCCACCTTACGCATGTAATTCGGAGGAGGGACGACGAGGAATCTGAGGAGCCTGTCGCCGATTAACCGGCCAAGCCTGATCCGTCTCAGCGGCCTGCTCCGATATAAGTATCGGATTCCCGGTGCGTCGGGATGTTTGGAACGACATAGGGCGAGAGGTTCGACGAAAAATGCTAACGCGCAGCGTCCAACTCCAGAAACCGCGCGTGCACGTCGGCGGCGTTGAGCACCACCTGTAGCTGGCCCTCGGCGTCTGTCTCGAAGGACGAGTCGTCATTGAAGTGCTCAACCAGCAGGCCCACCGCCTTCTCCAATGCGGCGTCTGTCATGGCGGCGGCCAGGCGATGAGCGTCCGTCTCCGCTCCGGCGGTCAGCATCAAGGGGATCGCTTCAGCCAGCAACTCCCGTTGCACAACCGCCTTCTGGATGTCGGCGATGGCCTGCATGCGGTGGGCGCCCAGGTAGCACCCGCCAAACGACAGCACCTGGAACTTCTCGCCGTCCAACTCCACTTCGGACTGCCGGCGGGGCTCCAGGCCATTGTCGGCCAGGTACCGGCGTACCTCCGGGTCCTCCGCATGCGGCCGAGTCTGACTGAAGAACATCTGCACCGTGTACATGTCCCAGTCCCTGGGCTCAACGCGAATGATCATTGTTTTGAAGACTCCCGGTCCATAGGTTAGCACGGGGGCGTCAGGTTACCACTGGCCTGCGCTCGAAGTCCAGTTGCCGCCCCTGTTAACCTTGCTCGCCGTCGCCTCCTGGCATAAAATTTGGACAGCGCCCATCTCGTTGTATCACGAGGACAAAACATGCCAAAGCAGACCGCGCCCTACGGCTCCTGGAAGTCGCCTATAACATCAGAGCTGATCGTCTCCGAGGCCATCAGCATCACGGGGATGGCCCTGGACGGCGACGACGTCTACTGGATTGAGATGCGGACGTCGGACGGCGCCCGGAATGTGGTGGTGCGGCGGACTCCCGACGGCAAGACGCGGGACGTCACCGCCGCGCCGTACAACGTGCGCACCCTCGTCCACGAGTACGGCGGTGGGGCGCTGGCCGTTGCCGACGGCGTGCTCTACTTCTCCAACTTCGATGACCAGCGCCTTTACCGGCAGCCGGTTGGCGGAGATGCCCGTCCGCTGACGCCTGAGACAGACATGCGCTACGCCGATGGCGACATCGACCGCCGGCGGGGTGTCATGGTCTGCGTGCGGGAGGACCACACCTCGACCTGGCAGGAGCCGGTGAACACGCTGGTTGCCATCGACCTGCAACGCGGCGGGGGCAGTCGCGTGCTGGTCTCCGGTAACAATTTTTACGCAAGTCCGCGCATAAGTCCGGATTCCACCAAACTGGCCTGGCTGGCCTGGAATCATCCCAACATGCCCTGGGACGGCACGGAGCTGTGGGTCGGGGAGCTACGTGCCGACGGCAGCGTGGGCGAACGGCAGCGCGTGGCGGGCGGCAGAGACGAGTCGGTCTTTCAGCCGGAGTGGTCGCCTGGCGGATCTTTGTATTTCGTCTCTGATAAGTCCGGTTTCTGGCATAATTTCAGGGATGGAGCG
>JACZVF010000163.1 GCA_022572805.1 Chloroflexota bacterium | reverse complement strand
GGACTGTCACCTTGATGATGGTTCGCGCGCCGTAGATTAGCCTGCTGAGCACATCCTTACCCAGACCGTCTGTACCCAGAAGGTTTTCACTCGTTTCGAAGGGTGGACTTAGCCTGTTAGTAATGTCGTTCTTCTTGGGGTCAGCAGGTGCCAATAAAGGAGCAAAGATAGCCATGAACAAGATAGACGACAAGATAATTATGGGGATCCAGGGCAGTCGTAATTCCCTTATTTTAGACCAAGTAGATGAATCACTACTGGGTGGGGCAAGAACTGTATCTGCAGTTGCCACAGCAGTATCCTCCGTAATTTAGTTAAGCCGCACTCGTGGGTCGGCATATCCATAGAGAATATCAACCGTCACGGCAGTAAAAATATAGGCGACGCCGGATACCATGATGGCGCCTTCGACCTGTGGGAAGTTAGTCGACAGAATGCCCTCCAGGAGCATCAGGCCTACGCCTGGCCATGCGAACACAACCTCAACAATAACAGAGCCGTTGAGTAGGCCTGCCAGCGCTATGCCGCCAAAGGTCAGTATGGGAATGAGGGCGTTGCGGGTGGCGTGTTTCCAGATGACCAGCCTTCCGCTAAGGCCCTTGACCTGGGCGAACTTCACGTAATCCGTGTCCAGCACCTCCAGCATAGCAGAGCGGCCAAGGCGCATGAAGGCTGCTATGATGGCGATCGACAGCACGAACGCTGGAAGAACCAGATGTGAGATCATGTCGGGGATCTGCTGGACGGTAGGGAACCAGCCTTGCATGTCGCCCCGTCCGTACACAGGAACCACTCCCAGCTGCCCGCCCAGGACAATTATAAGCATTATTGCTATCCAGAACTGCGGTGCGGACAGACCGAATATGGCGAAGAATTTGGCCACCTTGTCAAACACCGAATCGCGCTTGACCGCCGCCAAAATTCCCAGCGGCACACCGATGACGACGGCGATGAACATGCCGGATAGCGCCAGGTGGACCGTCGCCGGCAGCCTCTCAAGGAGAATGTCCCTCACTGGCCGGCGGGTTGTAAAAGAATTGCCGAAGTCTAAAAATATCGCCTTTCTTGCGAAGTTCCAGTACTGAACAATGAATGGATCGTTCAGGCCCATGGACTCGCGTTGAGCCTGGTACACCTTCTCATCGGCTGCCTCGGTAATGGGTAACAGGAATCTAGCGGGGTCACCTGTCAGCTGCACGCTGCCGAACACGACGAAACTCAAGGCAATAAGTGTGATGAAGCCTTCGCCGATTCGTCTGAGGATATATCCCTGCATGGCCCACCCATTCTAAGCAGATTTGGGGGGAGAGGGGCCAACCCCTCTCCCCCTTATTTATCAGGTTCCTTACCCTAGCGCGTACTGCCGCGGATTCTAGTTGGCCGGTACAGCCGTCCAGATGGCGGTAACGTAAGGCACCAGCGTCCACGGCTTGTAAGTGCCGGGCTTGATATCCTTTCCAACGCCCCAGGGCAGGTTGGTATAGAACGCGCTCCACTGCTGCGCGTCTTCCTTCAGTAGCTTATACAGTTCTACGAAGGACGCATTTCGGGTTGAACTCAGATCATTCAACGCTTTTCGGACGGGTATGGTCGTATTTGTCAGCCAGGGCTCCTCATCCGGGTCTCTGACGGACCTCCAGGCGATGTCCTTATTGTTGTATCCGCCAGAGGTTATGCTGGTGCCGTCGAAGCGGGCCTCGTTGGTCCTTACCAGCACGTCCGCGGGGAACTGCCTGTTGTTCCACTTCTGCCGAACTGCGGAGGCGTCACCGACTACGACCTCAACGTCAAAGCCCAGGTCATTGTTCCAGGCGTCCGCCATTAGCTGCGATAGCTCGGGAAGCAGTGGCGTGTCGCCGGCGTCCCATGTGTTGATCTTGAAGCTGACCTGCTCACCGTTAGCCATTTTGCCGTCCACGATACCGGACTTGGCCAGTAGCGCCTTGGCGCCTTCAAGGTCGTAGGGAAGCGGGTCTAGCGCCGAGCTGTAGCCCATGGAGTCGGGCGTCACGTAAGACCAGCCCTTGACCGTAGCGCCGCGTCCGTAAAGCTCTTCGACGATTTGCCTCTTGTTAACGGCCATCTCAACGGCCCGGCGTACGCCGGCGTCGTAGCACCACATGTCGGGCTCCCAGCAGTCCACCATGAGGATCCAGTTGTATGCCGACTGGTCCTGCCAGACGATTTCCGCGCCGGCGCCCTTGATGCCGTCGGTCATCAGAACGTTGGCCTCGATGAGGTTGGCGCTGCCTGCTTGAAGCGCTGCCACTCGGGTGGCGTCCTCAGGCACCACTTCCATGTTCAGGAACTCGAACTTGATTCGGCGGTCCTCGGCAAAACCATTGCCCGGATGCCACCAGTAGTCGGTGAACCGCTCGAACGAGTACTTCTGCTCCGGTACCCAGTCCGTAATGCTCATGGGGCCTGCGCCTATGGGCGCTCGCTCGTAGCCTTCAAATCCAGCGTCGCCAGACTTCACCTGGGACAGGGTATACGCTTTGGGTTGTACGAGGCCCTGTGGCCCCTGGGCATTTTCCGAGAGCCAAAATGGCAGGTCCGGCCTCGGGCGCTGCCCTTTAACAGTAAACTGGTCTGCGCCGGGACCCAAGTCAACGCTGTCGAACTGCGCGGCGTCGCCGACGTTGCGAGGCTCATAGTAGCCGGTGCTCTCAAGCCTACGCGCCTCGTTGCCCAGCATTTTGTCGACGCTCCACTGAACGTCATCGATCGTCAGCTTGTCGCCGTTCTGGAACGTCACGAAGTCGTCCTGCACCGTGAAGGTCCAGTTGAGTCCGTCAGAGGTCATGTCCCAGGCCTTAATTGTGCCGGGGATAAGACTGCTTCCGCCCTCGCCGCCAACCAGGGGCGCATCGAGAATGCGAAGGAACTTCAGGTCCTCACCGTCTGACAGCCATGTGTCGAACCTTCCGTTACCAAGGTTGGTAATCAGTACGTTCAGCGTCTGGCCGGCTCCTACTTCAGCAGCTGGGGCGGCCGGAGCGGGCGCCGCGGGGGCAGGCGCAGCTGGGGCAGGCGCTGCAGGCGCCGGTGCTGCCGCTGGTGTGGGCTCCGAACTGCTGCACGCTGCTGCAATTATCGCCAGGGAAACCATACTGACGATCAGGGCCATTAACCCCCCTCGCCTACGATTCCTCCAATATCTCATGTAAATCCTCCTGTATTTTTCTTAGCCTCGTGGTAAAAGTATTTACGAGGCCTTTTTCTAAGTCGCCCTTTAGCATGCTAAAATGGATGTTTGATTCCTGAATTCGCCGTCGATGGCCCCTTTTATATGCCATTCAGCCTCCCGAATAGTTCGAGAGGCCAAAATGAAATGTCTGATTCACTTATCCATAATTTCCAAAGCCATACGATTCAAGCACATTAACGGTTTCATCCGAATGTCATGGGATTAGGGAAAAATGGACGTATCGCACATTAACAACGCTGGCGGAGACGATAGCATGTTGGCCGGTCATTTGTCAACCGACAGTCGACCCGGCGGGGAGCCTGGCATCCATAGGCTAACCGCGCCAATACAGGCTTACGCCTCATTAACCGTTGTCCTAGACTGGCCAGCCGTGTTGAGCCATCCGTAGCGAAGAAGGAAGAAACAACCATGATTGGTATTTTAGGCGCCTCTCAGTACGAGAGTGTGCTGGAGACGCAAAACGAACGAACGGTCGTCACCACCCGATTTGGGGACGTTCCTGTCTTGAAGGGCGAAATTGAAGGACGGGAAATAGCCTACATTCGGCGATTCGGCTGGGAGAATAATCTCGCGTCGGATGTTGTCAATCACGCGGCCAACGCCCTGGCGTTTCGGAGCCTTGGCGTACGCCGGGTCATCACTATGAACGGGTTTGGCGGGGTCAGCCAGGAGGTACAGGTTAACGATCTTGTTATTTACAACGACTACATTCGCATGGTG
Source organism: Chloroflexota bacterium (assembly GCA_022572805.1). GTDB lineage: Bacteria > Chloroflexota > Dehalococcoidia > Lucifugimonadales > JADFKI01 > Casp-Chloro-G4. Next base: position 2,489 of record JACZVF010000163.1, on the reverse strand, counting down.
GAGCGCTCGCCTACCACGATATTCGTTGGCGAGCCTCGGTGGCCCCGAGCGCACATGAAGGAGCCGTTCTGTCCGGAGGTGCGTGACGCGTTGGCGGAGGCGTCGCGGGAAAACAGCGGCCGCCGCGTTATCGACCGGGCCGTGAACATATGCGTTCAGGGACCGCACGACGAGACGCCCGCCGAGATCGAGGCCTACAGACGGCTGGGCGCGGATATTATCTGCACCACCGTATACCCCGAGGTGGTCTACTTCCGTGAGCTGGAGATGTGTTTCGCGGGCATATGCTGGGTGTGCGACATGGCCGGCGAGGATGACGAGCGGGACCGGGTTATGATCTCCCCCGAGGAGCTGGCTCCGATCATGCGCGCGGCCGTGGCAGCGATTCCGGACACCGCGAGGTGCGCCTGCCAGTCAACGTGGGCAGGCAACGAGGAGAAGCTGCCCGCCTGGTATCGGGAGATGCGCTAGCCTCTGTTTCGGCCCCTGCGCAGACCTGAAGGCGGGCTGAGAGCCACTTCAGTCGCGGCGGCTGTGCCGGGCAGCACCGGTTCCCGCAATTGACGGGTGCACGGGTCTGCGCGCCAGGGTAAAAGTCAGAGCGCCGATGACATAGATGGGTATGAATGTAATCAGCACCAGGTCGTAGCTCTGCGTCGTATCCCGAATCCACCCGCTGAATATCGGCGAAATGACCATGCCGGTGTTGTGAAACATGCTCATGAAGCCCATGATGCTCGCGAATCGGCGGCGTCCGAAATAGTTGCCGACCATCAGCCAGTTCACCGACGTGATGCCCTCCACCAGCGAAAAGCCGATGATAAAGATGATGACTGCAAGAAGCCCGTCCAACAAGAGCAGGGACAACAGGCCAATGGCCGCTCCGTTCATCCCCACGAACAGAATCTTGCGCGGCGAAAGGTAATCGCCCGCGACGCCCATGCCGAACCGGAGCGGGATTGCTATGAAGAACATGGCGGACACAAATAAGGCCGCCTGTTGCTCCCCGAAGCCCTTGTCCTCCAGCAACGGGAATATGTGAATGATGATTGCATTGGTGGCGGATACGCGGATTGTGAGTCCCGCCAGAAGAAGCCAGAATGCCGACGTCCTGATGGCCTGCCGCACAGTGAAGTCCGGACCGGCGATGCGCGATTCCGCCGACTTCGAAATGCCTTCCGAACCCTCCTGCGCCGTCTCATCTTGCTGCTCAGGTTCCAGCGGGTCCCCGTCAGGCCCCAGCCCCATGTCCTCGGGACGGCTGCGGATTACCCATGCCACGGGAATGGTGATGCACATGATGAAGATGCCCGCGTACATCAGTGTGGCGCGCCAGCCGATTGTGGCAATACCCAGGCCCAGCAGCGGCACGACGATGGCGCCTCCGCCGGCGAAGCTCGTCATCAACGTGGACAGGGCTACGCCCTTCCTGCGGACGAACCACTGGTTGACGACAGCCATCAGCGTCTGCCCCAGACCGGCTGTCTTGCCCACGGAGACCACACCCACGAAAAGAACTATAAATTGCCAGTATTCCGTGGCGCGGGAAACGAGGATTAAGCCGGCGCCCGCGACGATTCCTCCGACGAGAATCATCCGCCTGGCGCCGTAGCGGTCTACAATCCAGCCGACCAGGGGACCGCCCAGGCCACCTTCCGCCCGGGACATGCTGAAGACCAGCGACATTGCCGTGTAGCTTACGCCAAGGTCCTGTCGTATGGACTGGAAAAAGATGGAGAAGCCGCTGGAGACTACGCCGTTTCCAAACATGCCCTGAAGGGACGCAGCAGCGACTACGTACCAGCCATAAAACGGGCGTTGTCGGGCTTCTCTTTGAATTTGCTAATTCACGCTTTCTGCGGGTGAGGCGAGACCGGAAATTACTATAGCAGAGTGGCCGTGGAATAACTCAAGTAATCCTGGACTGTCTGGCGTTCGCCGGCCTTACAGGAACGAGTCCGATTAGAGAATCTTAGGCATTAAGCCGCACAAGCATCGACGGGCCTTCTTCCAAATGCATAGGCTATCATTCTCTCCAAACGAACATAGACACCCGGACATGGCCTTAGGAGGGCCGCTTAAGGATGGCGGAACGAAACTTCTCCATGGTGGAATACTTCAACCGCAGGGCCAAGGACTGGCGGCCTGAGCTTTCCTTCGACGGCGCCGGCGACACGCTAACCGACTGGAAGCGATGGCAGTCCGCGGCATCCGATAAGCTGAACGAGCTTCTGGGTGCCTACCCACTGCCCGTGGACATGAACGCCGAGGTCGAATACTCGGTCCAGCGGAACGGCCTGATTCGTGAGCGGGTGGTGTTCGACTCGGAGGAGGGCATGTCGGTGCCGTGCACGCTGCTGAAGCTGCCGACGGTGGATGGAGACGGCTCTGCGCCGGCCATCCTGTGCTGCCACGGCCACGGTCCGTACGGCAAGGAGCCGGTGGTTGGGGACGCGTCTTCTTGACCTGACCCCCGAAAACTGGTCCAG
>JACZVF010000162.1 GCA_022572805.1 Chloroflexota bacterium | reverse complement strand
CAGAAAAAGCGATCTGGTTATGTGGGACCGCCAGACGGAGTCCTGGTGGCAGCAGATTACCGGGGAAGCCATCGTGGGCGAGCTGGTGGGCACAAAGTTGACTTTTATTCCCGCTCCGTTGGTATCCTGGAGTGAGTTCACCGAGGCGTACCCTGGTGGCCAGGTCCTGACCAGGAACACCGGGTTTGGCAGGAACTACAACGCCCCTCCATACTCCGGCTACGACAACCTGGGCTCTCAGCCATTCCTGTTCAGGGGCGCCATCGACTCGGCCCTGCCGGCCATGGAGAGGGTGATTGGGCTTGAGGTGGGCCAAACCCAGGTCGCTTACCCCTTCGGGAGCTTCAGCGACATGCCCGTGGTGCATGACACAGTCGGAGGACAGGACATCGTAATCTTCTTCGCGGGTGGCACGCTATCCGCGTTCGACAGTAGAGGCCCCGAAGGAAGAAGGGCTGTCGGGTCTACCGGTGTGTTCAGCCCGTCCCTGGACGGCGAAGACTTGACCTTCGTCGTCAAGGACGATGTAATCGTCGACACTCAGACCGGTTCTGAGTGGAACATATTCGGACAGGCCGTCGCAGGCGAGCTGGACGGCCGTAGCCTGACTCCGGTGGTGCACGCGAATCATTTCTGGTTTGCCTGGCAAGCATTCTTTCCGAACAGCGAAATCCGCACCGCCGATAATATCAATGGCTAATCCGCGCTGAAAATCGGGTAAGGAAAAGGGGGCGATTATCCGCCCCCTTTTTATGCAGAATCTGCCGCGCCGGGCTATGCCTCCAGGCTAACCCCCCAAGCTATCCAGCGTGTCGTCAATGGACCGATGGATGCATGTGAAAATTGGCGTGTCCCGAAGGGTGTAAAGGCTGCCCTCGACCCCGCGAAGGTCCATGACCAGGTCCAGGAAGTCTGAGGGATTGTCAGTCTCAAAGGCCACCACGAACTCCTGATCGTCCAGGCCGAAGGAATAGGTGGTGTTGATCTTCACCGATGGGTACTGGTGCCCGATCTTGAAATGGTCGTTCATCATGCGCTGGCGCTCCTCCGAGGGGAGCAGGTACCATTCGCGCGTTTTCAGGAATGGGTAGACGATGAAATATTCGGCCTTCCCCGGACGCAGGCGAATGCTTGTGCCCTCCTGGCCACCGTGCTTGTGCTTCGATACGTAAGGCGACCGGTGGGTCATGGACAGGTAGGAGTATGGCTGCGTGAGGTACGACCCCAGGCCCGTGGACCACATCTGCGTAGCCGAGTCCTGGATGCTTTCAAGGTCGTCGGCGGACTGCCACAGCAGGAAATCTGTATCCCCCCGAAGCCCTACGAGGCTGAATGTTCGCGTGAATATATGGGAAGCGGTCTCATCCACAATTGCGGCGAACTCTTCCTTGTGGTCGGCTTTGGTCTGCTTGTCCAGCCGTCGCCACAGGGAGTCCACTTTGAAGAAGCTGTACTTTACGAACTGTCTGCGGCCGTTTTCAGCCATTCAACCGTCCTCCTGGTTCCGCGGGTAGAGTCTGAAGGAACCGGACTTCGCCGGACCGGATTTGAGTGCGTCCGCCATCGAAAACACGAGAGATTGTACCATAGGTCGCTATATGCCCGGGGACCCCAGCATTGACGGCAGCGCCAAACGGGTCTATTATTTTAACATCTCAGCATTTAGCTAAACTACGCTTTAAATAAGCAATCGGGGACAGCGGGCAATCAGGAGTTAGTAGAATTCGGAAGGTGGACGATGCCATTTAGAGTAGGTCCGACCGAACTGATAATAGTCCTGGTCATCATCATGATGATATTTGGAGTCGGGAAGTTGCCCCAGGTGGGACAGACGTTGGGCAAGGCCATCCGAGAGTTTCGAAAGTCTCAAAATGAGGATGAAGAGACCGAGACACCGACGCCTGCCGTCGCCAAGTCTGTGACGCAGGAGCCGGAGGAGAAGACGCCCAGCGGCCCGGCGTAGCGTCCTTCAATCAAGAACCGACACGACAAAAGTCCCGAAGTGTAGTCTTCGGGACTTTTGTTATTACCCGTCCGTCGCATCGACGCCCAGTTCGTTGGACGCCTTCTTGGTGCGGCCTCGCGCGCCAATCCAAGCCGTGCCAATGCCCACCAGGTAGAGCAAGATTACCGGCCCCGCGACTAGAAACTGGTTGAATGGGTCGATGGTTGGCGTGACGATTGCCCCCAGCACTATGGAGATCACCACCGCGTAACGCCAATTTTTAAGCAGAAACCTCGGCGTGACCAGTCCGATTTTGGCAAGAAAGAACAACACCACCGGCGTCTCGAAAAGCACGCCCATCCACAGCAGAAGCGAAATCATAATGCCGACGTAGTTGCCTATTCGTATTTGAGGCGTCGCCACGTCTGAGCCGAATCTGAGTAAGAAATCTATCATCGGTGGGAACAGAATTCGATATCCGAATGCGGAGCCCAGCACGAACACAATGATTACCACCGGCAGCAGCGCGTACAGGTAATGTCTTTCCGCCGGCGTGAGGCCCGGGGACACGAACATCGTCGCCTGGTATAGAACAAAGGGCAGTGAAGTGAATAGCCCCACCAGCAACGAGGCCTTCATGGCTGTGCTTAGGAACTCGGTCAGCTCGGTGAAGATGGGTTTGCCGCCGGGAATGTTCGCGAAACCGCGTGCCGGCTCCATCAACAGGATGAGTATCTGCTCGTGGAAGACGAAGGCGATTCCGGTGGTGATAAAGATTGCGATGGACGAGTACATCAGGCGCCGCCGCAGCTCCAACAGGTGCGCCTGTATGGAGATGCTGCGTTCTTCGTTCAAGACCGCTCCTCTTGCTGCGTGCCTTCTTGCCTTGCGTTTGGCGTGTCATCCGGGTCGGTAGCCCCGTCTTTCATTGTTTCGCGGTCAAGTTCCCTGGTGCTTTCGCCTGCGCTGTTGCCTGCGTTTTTATCCGTGCTTTTGCCCGCGCTTTTGCCCGCGCTTTTGAAGGACACGGGACCGTCCGATTCGGTTGCCGTCTCGGAATCAGCGGCGCTCTGGCCGGCGTCGGACGCGATGCCATTGGGCGAGCTGTCCTTTGCACCAGACGGCGGACCGGCTTCGGGTCGGTCCGGTTGAGTGTCCGGTCCGCTAGCCTTGGCCGAGGGGCGCGGGTTCGTCAGCTCGTCGATATCCACCATGCTGCGGACCTCGGATGTCATCCTGCGGACCTCCCTGGTAAGGCGTCCCAGTAGCCTGGCGGCTTCCACCATGCGTTCCGGGCCCAGGAAGATAAAAGCCACCAGCATGATGATGATAAGCTCAAAAGACCCAACACCTAGGAAATTCACCTGGCCCCGCCCTCCGTCACCGTCTCGCGCCCGAGCTCACAGTCTTCACACTCTTCGGGAATCTTCCAGCCCTTTCTTATACCTGCCGCCACACCCATTTTACCCAATAGGGGCATCACGTCACATAGGGGCAGCCCGACAACGTTGAGGTAGCAGCCTTCTATGCGAATGGCCGGGCGAAAGTGCCGGTCCTGAGCGGCGTATGCGCCCGCCTTGTCGAAAGGCTCCCCAGAGGCGATGTATGCCAGCATCTCGTCGTCCGTATACCGACGCAGATGGACGTCGCTGGACCTGGCGGTGGTCTCGCACTTGCCGGTGGCCGTGTCCAGCACGGCGATGCCCGTAACGACGCCGTGGACCCGTCCTCGAAGTGACCTGAGCATGCGCTCTGCCTCGGCTTCGTCGGCGGGTTTGCCTAGAATGGCGCCGTCCAACACCACGGATGTGTCGGCGCCAATTATTATGGCATGGCCCTCCGACGGACTGGCGCGCCTGGCCTTGCCCTCCGCCACCCGCCGAGCGTATACCAAAGGCGGCTCGCCGGCGTCGGGCGAAGGCTCGTCTCCTTTGGAGCCTATGACGTCCACGTGCACGTCCAACGCCTTGATAATCTCGCGGCGTCGAGGTGAGCCCGATGCAAGGGCAATTTTAACCTTGTTGCGATTATCTCTACGCGATTTCATTACGCCATCATACCGAGGATCATTAAGGCCGGCCTTCGACGCCGTGCCTCAGCACCGTCAGGCATTCCACGTGGTGCGTCTGCGGAAACATATCGATAGGCTCCATGGACTCCACGACGTACCCGCCGTCCACCAGAATGGCCAGGTCCCGCGCCAGCGTATCCGGGTCGCAGGAGATGTACGCAATTCGCCTGGCGGGGTGCTGTGAAAGCGCCGCCAGCGTGTCCGGGTGGCATCCTACCCGCGGCGGGTCCAGTATGACGGCGTCCGGCGTCTCGCCCAGCTCCTTCAGCACCTCCTCCGTTTTGCCTTTTATGAAGTCGAGATTCTCGATTCCATCGGTGTTGACAGCGGCGTCTTTGACGGCTGCGGCCGACTCCTCGATGGCGATAACTTTGCGGACAGACGATGAGAGCAGCACGGCGAAGGTGCCGACGCCGGCGTAGGCGTCCACGAGCAACTCCCGCCGCGTCAAGTGCAGCCGCTCGCGCACCAGAAGCATCATCTGCTCGGTCTGAGGGGTGTTCACCTGCGCGAAGGACGGCGACGCTACGCGCAGATCGTGGCCCATCAGCCTCTCCGTATAATGCGTCTGGCCGGTGGCGAGAGGAATCTCCGGGTTTTGCATCTGCGGCTGAATTAGCCAGTCGCCGGTGTTTACGCCGTAGCGAATCGACAGCTGCGTGGTCTCCGACGTCTTGCCCTGCAAAGAGCGCAAGGCCTCGTTAATCCATGGCGCCATAATCATGCAGCGGTCCACTTTGACGAACCGCCGGCTCAGCCTGTTGACGAAGCCCATCTCCCCGTGGTTTCGGACCGTGAAGCGGGCGTGATTGCGGTAGTTCATGAGCTGAGGGCTGGGCATCGTGGGGCCCACATCCACGCCCTCGAGCTGAGGATATTGCGCGATGCTATCCATCACCCTGTTCCGCTTCAGTTCCAACTGGTAGTCGTAGCTGATGTGTTGCCACTGGCAACCCGTGCACAGCCCGAAGTAGCCGCAGGGGGCGTCGACGCGGTGGGGCGACGGGGAAAGGACCCGGGTGACGATGCCGGAGACGTGGTCTTGTCGTCGACGCCGGTATCTCAGAACGTGGGCAATAACCCGTTCCCCTGGTAGACCCCCGAATACGTTGATGGCGCAGCCCTCGAACTGCGCCAGTGTATCGCCCAGAGTGCCCCAGCCGGTCAACTCCAGCTCGGTCATCTCCTGCTGTTCGGCCGTGTCCTGGCGGTTCTTCAGCGTCATCTGCCCACAATTGCCCCACGATGAGAGTTAGCTCATGACCACCTTCAAATCGTATCACAGAGCCTGAGCTTTGGCCCACGCCTGGTAGCTGCCGCTTTGAGTTAGTTAGGGTGCGTGTGGTGGCGTCTGGTATCATGTCGGAAGCACCTGTTGCCTGTTTCTGGACCTGGTTGCCCGTAATTGCCCTTGATCGTAGGAGTACGCATGGCGGCTCAAGCACAACGCAGATTGCCGGAATGGTTGAAGGTAAAGGCGCCTGGCGGGCGCAACTACCTGGAGCTTCGGCAGATCATCAAGGGCGGACGGCTTCACACAGTCTGTGAGGAGGCGCACTGCCCCAATATAGGCGAGTGCTGGGACCGCAAGACCGCGACCTTCATGGTGCTGGGTGACATTTGCACAAGGGCCTGCACCTACTGCGCCGTGGACACCGGCAAGCCACTGCCGGTCGACGCGCTGGAGCCCGTGAGGTTGGCGGAGACCGTCCATACGCTGGGCCTGCGATACGTCGTGATTACCTCTGTGGACAGGGACGACCTGCCAGACGGCGGCGCGTCCATTTTCGCCCAGTGCATCTCCCGGATTCACAAACGCGTGCCGGACTGCAAGGTCGAGGTATTGATTCCCGATTTCCAGGGGGACTGGCAGGCGTTAGCCTCTGTGATGGATGCCAGGCCCCAAACGCTCAACCATAACATCGAGACGGTGCGCCGGGTGTTCCCCAGGGTACGGCATCGAGGTGATTACGATCTGTCGTTGGAGCTGCTGGCAAGAGCCAAGGAGCTGGTTCCCAACGCGGTCACCAAGTCAGGCATGATGGTGGGTCTTGGCGAGGCGTGGGACGAGATACTGGAAACCATGCGGGACCTGCGCGCCGTGGACTGCGACCTGCTAACGATTGGCCAGTACCTGCGGCCCTCATCAAAGCACACGCCGCTTGCGCGCTGGTACACGCCGGATGAGTTCAGGGAGCTTCAGGAGGAGGGGCAGGCGATGGGATTCAGGCACGTGGCCTCCGGCCCTCTGGTGCGAAGCTCCTACCGCGCGGATGAGCAACACGAGGCCGCCACTAAAGTCAGTGTGTGATACCTGCGGGCTGACTACACGCTCTGCCTTTGGGCACACTCAACAAGCCTCGCGCGCCCTGATTGTGGTGGGGCAAGCCCACCTGGTCTGCATCGTATTAGGCGG
>JACZVF010000161.1 GCA_022572805.1 Chloroflexota bacterium | reverse complement strand
TTGCGGCCTACGCAATACGTCTTTGCACGATAGACCGGTCTATGGCCTGTGGCTCGACAAGCTCACCACGAACGTAATTTGGACAAACGGGTCGCACCATTTGCCCATTAGTCCATAACAACTAGTCTGCCGGCTTCGCCTCACCCAGGCTTTCGTCCAGTATCTCAATAAGATCCAGCGCTCTTTTACCTTCAAGCCTGCGCTCGGTGTCCCCGCTTGGATCCTCTGAACCCAGGGACCCTATGCCTTCTTCGAACATCTGGAGGCAGAACGGACAGGAAACCGCCACAATATCGGCCTCGGTGTCCAGGTACTGCTCGGTGCGGATGTGGTTCACGCGACGTCCGCGGCTCTCTTCCATCCACATATGGCCGCCACCCGCGCCGCAACAGAAACCCTGACTGCGGCAGCGGTCGAACTCCACCAGCTTGAGGCCGGGTATGGCGTTGGCAATCTGCCTGGGAGCCTCGTAGACATCGTTGTGACGCCCCAGGTAGCAGGAGTCGTGATATGCAATCGTCGTTTTAATCTCCACCAGCGGCCTGATGCGGCCCTGAGCAATCAGGTCCGCCACGAACTCGCTGTAGTGCATCACTTCGTAATTGCCGCCCAGGTGCGGGTACTCATTCTTGATTGTGTTGAAGCAGTGCGGGCAGATGGTCACTATCGTCTTGACGTCGTACCGTTTGAAGGTCTCGATGTTCTGCGTGGCCAGCGTCTGGTACAGGTACTCGTTGCCCATGCGCCTGGCAGGGTCTCCTGTGCACGTCTCCTCGTTGCCCAGAATGGCGAAATCCACGCCCGCCCTTTTCAAGACGGACGCCATTGACCTGGCGACGCTCTGGCTTCGCTGCTCCAGCGCCGCCGTGCAGCCTACCCAGAAGAGCACCTCCGCCTCCGGGTGGTCAGCCAGGGTCTTGATATTCAGGCCCTCCGCCCAGTCGGTGCGGGTGAAGGTGGTGCCGCGCCAGGGGTGGCCACGCTGTTCCATGCTGACCAGGGCGTTCATGCCGGACTCGGGCATCTCGGCCTTTTCCATGACCAGGTAGCGCCGCATGTCCACGATGGTATCGATGTGCTCGACGCCGACGGGGCACTCCTGCACACAGGCGCCGCAGGTCAGGCAGTCCCAGAGCGCCTCCGCCGGAATCCAAGGGCCGATAAGAGGCTTCTCTTTCTGAAGGTCCTCGCCTCCCGCCAGGGCAGGCCCGACATCCAGGATGTGCTCCTTCAGATTCTCAACGATGTGCATGGGCGAGAGAATCTTGCCGCTGAAATTAGCCGGGCAGACGTCCGAGCAGCGGCCGCATACGGAGCAGGCGTAGCCATCCAGTAGCTGGCGTTGGGTGAAGTCCTGGATGCGGTGCGCCCCGAACACCTCGGCAGTCTCCAGATCGGCGGGTGTGGAGAGCGTACCACGGGCCTCCAGGTTGCGCGTCACGAAGTTGATGGGCGCGGCAATCATGTGCATGTGTTTGGACAGCGGTATGTATATGGCGAATCCCAGGATCACACCCAGGTGGGCCCACCAGAAGAATGCTTGCAACCCATTGGCCAGCGAGACGCCGATTCCCGCCCCGACCAACGCATCTCCCAGGGCGGCGCCAATTGGCGCGGCGGAGTGCGGTCCCGTGCCGCCCGACGCCACGTAGAATGCCTCGGCCAGGAGCGTGAACAACATAAGCATGGCGATGAGCGCCAGTATGATTGCTGCCTCCTTGCCTTGAGTAAGGTCGAAGGACAGCCGTCGCGGAGTCGGCCCCCAGCGGCGAACCGCCGCCCATGTAAGCACCACCAGAAACACAACCGCCAGGACGTCCAGGTAGAAGACGAATATCTTCACGCCTGTGTCGGTGAGGACGGTGGCCGATAGAGGACGCCACGCCACATCGAGGAAAATGAAAAGGAAGTAGCTAAATGAGAATGAAAGAAATCCCCAGAAGATGAAGAAGTGGAAGAGGCCGGCCCTGTCCCTTCGTATGGAAACCCGCTGCAACACCTTGCGTTGGCCAAATATGTAGGGCATGGCCCCCAAGATTCGTCGGACCGGCTGGTCGAACCTGTTGGACGGCCTCCCCAGGATGACTAATCTGAAGACTCGCTGATAAAGGAAATATCCTGCGATGCCGAACGCCAGCGTGGAGACTAGGTACACGCCTATCCACGTGGGTATTACACCAAACAGCGCACCTGGAGGAACCATCTATCGCTCCTTTGCCAAGGCCTGAGACCCAACCTGCGCCCGACCTCTTGGGAACTACCGGCATAGCCTGTCGGCGTGGCCAATTCGCACCCCGATTTCATAGGGGAGTGTAGCACAGCGCCGGATTGAGGAACCGACCAGACAAATTAGAGTTACGTGAGCGATTCATTACCTGAACAGGGCCAGGACCAGCCCCGCGGAAATGAGCCAAAGCGTAATCGCCGTCGCCAGTGGCGCGTCGCCCAGAAGAACGTCTTCGGGGTTCTCCCCCGCGTCGGTCTGATGCACAATATAAAGGTAGCGGAATAGACCGTACACCACGAACGGGATAGTCAGCATCATAGCGTGGTTATCAGGGAGATTCTCCGCCGTAAACGTGTACAAGGAGTAGGCGACGACAGCAGCCGTGGCCACCACAGAGATTAGCTGGTCCAGAAACGGCAGTGTATAGGCCTGCAGCGACTTCCTTTGACTGCCGGCGTTCTCACCAGCCTGCGCCAGCTCGCTCCTACGTTTTGCCAGCGCCAGAAGTAGAGCGGCAAGCCCTGTACAGATGAACAGCCAGGGAGAGATAGGCACCTGCATCACCACGGCGCCTGCTACAGCTCTGAGGACGAAACCGCCGCTGATGGTGAAAACGTCAATAATCACTATCTGCTTCAGGTACATGGAGTAGGCCACAATGGATACCACGTATGCCAGTGAAACTAGGCCAAACATGGGCTGAAAAACGAATGCCGCGACGAGACCAGTCCCAGCCAGTACGGCTGCGGCGGACCAGGCGACTGAAACGGAGAGCTGACCAGACGCGATTGGCCGCAGCCTCTTACGAGGGTGCAGACGGTCCCGCTCGACGTCGAAGATGTCGTTTATCAGGTAAACCGCGCCTGTGAGCGCGGAGAATATAACAAAAGCCACTGTCGCCTTGCCGAACTCGGTGAGCGCGGCAAAGGGGTCGCCCAGGTCCCAGTATTCGTTCAGCGTGAAGAAAAAGGCGAGGTAGATTACAAGGTTTTTGACCCACTGCCTGGGCCTTACTGCGACAACCAACGCCCTGATAACGCGAGCTCGCTTTACATCGGTTGGGCTCTGCGTCTGGTCCATAAATCGATAATATGACCTGCCTAGAACCAAGTCAACGTGGATGTCACCGTAGATTTCGGTCCTATTCAAGGAGCGTTTCCAAAGCGCACCTGCCCATGTCGGATTGCCGCCCAAATTCGACCGATTCCGACCATCCCTTGCCATGCAATGTAGCCCGCTGAGGCGCTTAACCACGCACGGCCTGTGGCCGCCCGGCGAGGAGTCTCAAATATTGACAAGAGGTTTCGGCTACCTTAACATTTACAATTAGCAGACAGAGACGTAGACTGCTAATTCACCGGATGTATTCCAATTTCGTGGAGGTCTTTTACATGGCAACACAGGCCAAGGTCAGCTTCAAGCCTCTGGGCAACAGGGTAGTCATTCAGCCCAGCGAGGAAGACGAGCAGGTAAGTGCAGGCGGAATCTACATTCCCGACACCGCCAAGGAAAAGCCCCAGGATGGTACGGTTGTTGCGGTAGGCCCAGGCAGGCTGACCGACGATGGCAACCGTGTCCCCATGGAGCTAGCGGTGGGCGACGCCGTCGTTTACTCCAAGTACGCCGGAACCGAGTACAAGGAAGGCGAAATCGAGTACCTCGTGTTGCGCGAAGACGACATCCTCTTCAAGAAGTAACTCCCACGCTCTAGTTTTCAACTTAATTCATCTACAACCTGCCCGGAACCTAAGGAGGAAAGAATGCCCAAGCAACTCGCGTTCAGTGAGGACGCCCGAGCTGCGATGAAGCGCGGCATCGACACAATGGCAAACACTGTCGGCGTTACTCTAGGCCCCAAGGGCCGCAACGTCGTCCTGGACAAGAAGTTCGGACCGCCGCAGATCTGCAGCGACGGCGTAACCATAGCCAAGGAGATCGAGCTAGAGGACCCGTTCGAGAATATGGGCGCCCAGCTACTGAAGGAGGCCGCCAGCAAGACCAACGACGTGGCCGGTGACGGCACCACGACCGCCACGGTCTTGGCACAGGCAATCGTCCGCGAGGGCTTCAAGAACATTGCAGCCGGAGCCAATCCCATGGCTCTCAAGCGCGGCATCGAGAAGGGCGTCGTCGCCTTGCGTGATGCGGTAAGCGAAATGGCCACCCCAGTCGAAGGCAAGACCCAGATCGCACAGGTGGCGTCTCTTTCAGCTCACGACGAGGAGATGGGAGCCCTGATCGCAGACGTTATGGAGAAGGTGGGCAAGGACGGAGTAATCACCGTCGAAGAGTCCAAGGGCCTGGCTTACGAGACCGAGTTCGTAGAGGGCATGCTGATAGACCGGGGCTACATATCGCCTTACTTCATCACCGACCAGGACAGGATGGAGTCGGTCGTGGAAGATCCCTACATCCTGATTACAGACAAGAAAATCTCGGCCGTCACAGACATTCTGCCGGCGCTGGAGAAGATCCTCCAGGTCAGCAAGAACCTGCTGATCGTGGCTGAGGACGTTGACGGCGAGGCACTGGCGACTCTAGTCGTCAATAAGCTTCGAGGTACGCTGAACGTGTTGACAGTGAAGGCCCCTGGATTCGGCGACCGCCGCAAGGCGATGCTTGAGGACATGGCCATTCTGACTGGCGCGCAGGTCATCAGCGAGGAGGTCGGCCGCAAGCTGGACTCTGTTAACGTCGAGGACCTGGGCCGAGCCAGGCGCGTCGTCTCCACCAAGGATGAGACCACATTCGTGGACGGCGGAGGCTCCGAAGACGCCATCCAGGGCAGGATCAACCAGATTAAGGCCCAGATTGAGGAGACAAGCTCCGACTTCGACCGCGAGAAGCTTCAGGAACGCATGGCCAAGCTTTCCGGCGGCGTGGCCATAATCAAGGTTGGCGCGGCCACGGAAATTGAGCTCCGCGAGAAGAAGCAGCGCGTCGAGGACGCCCTTTCGGCGACCCGAGCCGCGGTTGAGGAAGGCATCGTGCCCGGCGGCGGACTCGCGCTGATACGCGCCCGAGAATCCCTGGATGACATTGGCCTTACAGGCGACGAGGCCACGGCCATCAACATCCTCAAGAAGGCTTTGGAAGAGCCGTTGAAGCTCATCGCCCAGAACACCGGCGTCTCGGGCGAGGTCATCCTCTCCGAGAGCATGAAGAGCGAGGGTGACTATGGCTACGACGCAGAGGTCGGCGAATTCACGCATCTGCTGGAGCGCGGCATCATGGACCCCGCCAAGGTAACCAGGGCGGCCATCGAGAACGCAGCCAGCGTGGCATCCATGGTGCTGACCACCGAGTCGCTTATCACCGACATCAAAGAGGACAACACCCCGGCAGCGCCGGCCATGCCTCCGATGGACTACTAGGCCAGATCCCAACCGTGATTGGAGAGAAGGGGGCCCCGCGATTGCGGGGCCCCTTTTTTTGGTGCCGGACGTATCGGACTTATCTTTGAACTGAATTTAATAAAAGTATAAAACAGCAGCTATTAGACTTCTAAATCAAGCTTTGTCAACAGTATAAATCTTCATAAAATTCGCATCTCCACCTTGAACCGACGCAGCTAACCCGATGTTATAATAGGCCCACTTTTAGACTTAATGTTCGGAGCGCCCGCTTGTTCACCCACCTTCATGTTCACACCGAGTTCAGCCTGCTGGACGGCCTCAGCCGACTCGAACCGCTGGTAGCCCACGCCAAGGACCTGGGCATGAACAGCCTGGCCATCACGGACCACGGCGCCATGTACGGCGTCATCGAGTTCCACTCCGAGGCGCGCCAGCTGGGCATCCGGCCAATCCTGGGCCTGGAGACCTACGTCGCCGCCGACGGCAGGCACAAGAAGACGGGCGCCGACAAGAGCCCCTACCACCTGACCCTCCTGGCCAAGAACAACGTGGGCTACGGCAACCTGATCCACCTGGCCAGCAAGGCCCACCTGGAGGGCTTCTACTACAAGCCCCGGGTGGACCGGGAGCTGCTGGAGCAGCATCACGAGGGCATCATCGTCCTCTCCGGCTGCCTCAACGGCGAGATAGCCCGCCTCATCACCGACGGGCTCACCGAGGAGGCCCAGGCCACGGCCCAGTGGTTCCAGCAGGTCTTCGGCGAGGACTTCTACCTGGAGCTCCAGCGCCACGATGAGATGCCCGAGCTGGACAGGGTCAACGACGTGCTGATGGGCTTCGGCCAGGAGCTGGG
>JACZVF010000160.1 GCA_022572805.1 Chloroflexota bacterium | reverse complement strand
CAGGGGCTCTCCCGCTATCGGAACGACGCCCTTGCCCTCCTTCCCAAGGCTTTCCGCGATGAGCTGCTCCGCCCATAGCCCGAAACCACCTATGGACGGGGAGGTCACGATCGTAAGCTTGTCGCGGCCCTTCAATGCAAGCGTGCCCATAGCCGCCCCAAGCGAGGCCCCGGGGTTGTCATGCACCGGCACACAGGAGTCGCATCCCTCTCGCATGCAGTCGGCCGTGTCCAGCAACGCCGCGATGTCGACGCCCGTTATGACGGCAGGCACCAGCCCAAAGTACGACAGGACCGAGTACCGCCCGCCGATATCGGGAGGATTGCCAAAAATGCGCCGGAATCCTTCCTCTCTACCCAGCTTCTCCAGGACTGTCCCGGGGTCGGTGACGGCCACGAAGTTCTTGCCCGCCTTTTCCTTGCCAACCGCCGTCTCAACCAGGCTTCGGAAGTAACGGTAGAACGAGTTGGGTTCAATGGTCGAGCCGGACTTGGAGGACACCAGGAAAAGTGTCTTGGAAGGGTCTATGCGGTCTGTGACCCCCTGAATCCACGATGGCACAGTGGAATCCAGAACGATAAGCTCAGGGTAGCCGGCGATGTGTCCAAAAGACTGTCGCAGGACTTCAGGCCCCAGGCTGCTGCCGCCCATCCCCAGCAAGACAACGTGTCGGAAGCCCGCCTCCCTGACCTCATCAGCGAAGGCCTCTAGGATGGGCAACTGTTCACACATGAACTCGGTAACGTTCAGCCATCCCAGTCGGTTCGTCAGCTCTTCGGGATCCGGTTTCCAGACAGTGTGGTCCCCGCGCCAGATGCGGTCAACGACTTCTTTCTGATCGAGGTCTGCGATGGCAGCGTCCACGTCCGGCAGGTAATCGCCCAGGTCGACGCCCGGATGTTCATGCCGGCCGGCCAGCAGGCGGGCCTGTTTGTCCACCAGATTTGCCAGGAGCTTGTCGTAGGAGTCATTGAAGGCCTGCAGTCCGTCCTCCAGCAGCTTCGCCGTGACCGATTCCATGCTGATACCGGCCTGTTCCACCGCCCGCACGGCAGCTTCAGCCTCCCGCACTCCCGTTTTCAGAGTCTCCGCTGCGACGCCATGGTCGATAAACGCCGTGAGCGTGGCCTCCGGCACCGTGTTTACCGTGTCGGGCCCGATGAGCGAGTCCAGGTATAGCACATCGCTGTATGCAGGGCTCTTGGTGCCGGTGCTGGCCCAGAGGGGACGCTGCACACGCCCGCCTTTTGCCCGCAGCGCCGCGAACCTTTCTCCTTCGAATGTCTCCTGGAAATCGCGGTACGCCAGCTTGGCGTTGGCAATGGCTGCCTTGCCCAAAAGCCCGGCTACGTCTGCATTTCCATCACGAATCCGCTTCTCCAAAAGCCCATCGATTGCAGCATCCACCCGGCTGATGAAGAATGATGCCACGGAAGACACTTTGCTTACGTCGCCTCCCGAATCGGCCAGGTCCTCCAGGCCGCTTATGTAGGCCTCCTTCACATCCCGATAGTAGTCGAGGGAGAATATGAGCGTCACGTTTATGTTTATGCCTTCGCCTATCAGCCGGCGAATGGCCGGTATGCCTTCAGGCGTGGCGGGCACCTTGACCATTACGTTAGGCCGGTCCAGCGCAGCAAACAGCCGTTGGGCTTCCTTAACGGTACCGTCCGTGTCGTGAGCAAGGTTCGGGCTCACCTCCAGGGAGGCAAAACCATCTGCGCCGCCTGTTCGGTCGTACGTTGGGCGTAGCAGGTCCGCCGCCGCTCGGATGTCCTCAAGGGCAAGGGCCTCAAACAGGGCCCCGGCGTCCTTAGTCTCCGCGCTTGGGACCTCCGCGCTGAGTTTCACCAGCGCCTCGTCATAGTCCGTGCTACCTGCAATCGCCTTCTCGAATATCGTAGGGTTGGACGTCAGCCCGGATACGCCAAGGTCGATTAGCTTCTGTAGCTTGCCGGACGTTATCAGGCCCCGGCGTATGTTGTCGTACCAGATGGACTGGCCAAGCCGTTGGACTTCCTGCACTGGATTCGTCATGAGATACCTTCCATTCGCTACTAAGGTGTGGGGCCGTTCCGAACACGCCCCTGCCTCTGCCAAGCGGCCACCTGTTTCTTCAATCGCGCGGCCGCCGTGGAGTCCCGTTGACCCGCCCATGATACGCCCTGATGAAGACGATGGGGCGACTGGTTCGCTCAGTTCAGGTATTTTCGAGAAAACGGCGCTTCGTGTTGCTAGCAGGTGTGAAGAAATAGCTGGAGCCCAGTCCGGACCCTGCTGTCGCCGAGCCCCAGGCCAGGTGAGCAGCGCATTTTATCAACAACGGCCTGGTGAGGCGCGGACGCTCGGCGGCGTAGTTGTTGGCCGGTGTCACACGCCGGACTTCGCTGCTACCAGACGCCGCGCTTCGTCCACGAGATGCTGGGCGGTCAGGCCGAACTTCTCGTAGAGCACGCTTGCCGGCGCCGACGCGCCAAAGTGAGGGATGCCAACGACGACACCGTCCAGACCTACGTAACGCTCCCAGCCGACAGGGGTCGCGGCCTCTATGGAGATGCGCGCCCGCACGTCGGGCGGCAACACGCTGTCACGGTATTCCCTGGGCTGTGCGTCGAAAAGCTCCCACGACGGAAGCGACACGACACGGGCGCTGACTCCACTCTCGCTCAGCGTCTTGCCTGCTTCGAAAGCGATGTGCAGCTCCGACCCCGTGCCCATTAGGATGACCTCCGGGTTGGGGGAGTGCTCCCAGAGAACGTAGCCTCCCTTTTGCACTCCGCTGGCCGGCGCCAGCTCGTCGCGGTCGAGCACGGGCAGCGCTTGACGGCTTAGCACCATCACGGTTGGGCCATTGGTACGCTCCATCGCGACCTTCCATGCCTCCACATTCTCGGTGGCGTCGGCTGGACGAAGCACGACAAGGTTGGGAACACCCCTCATCCCAAGCAACTGCTCTATCGGCTGATGGGTCGGCCCATCTTCGCCGAGGCCTATGGAGTCATGCGTAAATATGTACACCACCCGCAGTCCCATGAGCGCGGCCAGCCGCATGGGAGGGCGCATGTAGTCGGAAAAAATCAGGAACGTAGCAGTGTAAGGAATCGTGCCGCCGTGCAGCGACATGCCGTTGGCTATTGCCCCCATCGCATGCTCACGGACCCCGAAGTGGATATTGTGCCCGCAGAACTCCTCGAAGCCGTAATGACCGTGGTCCTTTAGCAGCGTCTTCGTGGAAGGCGCCAGGTCCGCTGAGCCGCCGGTGAAGGCGTGAACTCTGTCAACCAGCGCGTTCATTACGGCGCCAGACGCATCGCGTGTGGCGATGGGCTTGTCACCCGGACGGAAAAGGTCATCGAGACCCTCGTCCCAGCCCTGCGGCAGCTCTCCGCTCCACGCCTCTTCCAGCATGGCGGCTTCATCGGGGAAGGCCTTCCCGTATGCGTCCAGGCGGGCCTGCCAGCCATCCTGCTGCTTCTTTCCACGAACCCTGGCCTCGCGGAGGTGGTCGAGTGCCTCCTGTGGGACCGTAAACGGCTCCACGTGCGGCCAGCCCAGCTTTTGCTTCGTCAATAGCACTTCTTCTTCGCCAAGCGGCTCGCCGTGCGCTGAGGCCGTACCCGCCTTATTGGGGCTGCCGAATCCAATAATCGTCCGGCATATGATCAGGCTGGGGCGGCCTGACTCTGCCTTTGCCATCTTGATTGCGGAGTCTACGCTCTCAGGGTCCATCCCGTCGATAGGGCCGACTACGTGCCACCCGTAGGCGTGAAACCTCTGGGCGACATTTTCCGCAAACGCGATGTCGGTGTTGCCCTCGATGGAGATATCGTTGTCGTCGTAAAGGTAAATCAGCTTTCCCAGGCGCAAGGTGCCTGCCAGCGACGCCGCTTCGGAGGAGACTCCCTCTTGCAGGTCGCCGTCCGACACGATGCCATAGGTGTGGTGGTCGACGATCTCATGATCGGGCCTGTTGTAGTGGTCCGCTAGCCAACGCTCCGCCAACGCCATTCCGACACCATGAGCAAACCCCTGCCCAAGCGGTCCTGTGGTCATCTCGACGCCCGGCGTCAGGCCACGCTCCGGATGTCCCGGCGTCTTGCTGTCCCATTGGCGGAAGCGTTTCAGCTCGTCCATTGGCAGGTCGTACCCGGTGTGATAGAGGAGCGAATACAGCAACGCCGAGGCATGACCAGGTGACAGAATGAACCTGTCGCGGTCCGGCCACGCCGGGTCGGCAGGGTTGTGCTTCAAGAAACGGTCCCAAAGCACGTAGGCCATGGGAGCGGCGCCCATCGGCGTGCCGGGATGTCCGGAGTTCGCCTTCTGGACTGTATCTACCGCCAGGAAACGCACCGAGTTGATCGAAAGCTCGTCAGTGTTCATGGAAGCACCTCTTAATTCTACAATTCTACGCTTTGGTTGGTTGGCCCGGTCTGGTGTTTTGGCTCTGCCGCACAAGCCGAATGCGTCACATAGAAGTGGGTTTTGTACTTGGATTCAGCAGATGTTGGCGCCAGGTTCACGCGATGTCGCTAAACCGTCCAGATACTACGATGCTACATCGATTTCCGGGGTTCCGCACCTTTTTCAGTCAGGGAGCGGTGGTTGGACCCTCCGGAAAACGCGCCACGGCGAGCAAATCCGGAGGGTGCTTATGGGCGTGCCTGCACGCTCCTGCACGCGAAGGTCACTCGCGGGTTCACGAGGCCAAAGCGAATTCCGCCGTGCCGACCAACCATCACCGCAGGCGGAGATTAATGCGAGTCCGCCGAGTCATGACGCAGCGCCCGAGATCGCCAGGGTGCGGTCTCGTTGATACGCCACATCGTGCTGTCACATCGCGGCCGGGACCGTCACTGAGCCCCGCTTTCGGCTCGAAGGTCGGCCCAATACGCTACGCCCCCCATGAGGCCCACGTCGTCGTCGCCCTGGGCGCGGACGACCTTTGCCCGGGACGCGGGGACCCGTCCCCGCACTGGCTCAGCGCTCTCCTGACCGGGCCAAGAAGTAGCTCTCCGGAGCGAGACATCCCGCCGCCGATGACCACGAGTTCCGGAGAGAAGCAGTGAACCATGTTGAAGACTCCGACGGCGAAGTCGCCGGCGACCTTCTCGAAGAGGGCCTGCGCGTCCTTGTCCCCGGCGTTAGCCCTGGCTGCCACAGCGGCAGCATCCTCGCCCGCCAACCGGGACAGCGCCGTCCCCGATCCCAGGCCCTCAACGGTCCCGTGGCCATCCCGGTCGATGATGGTGTGCCCAACCTCCGCCAGGGACAGCCGGCCATGCAGCAAACGCCCCCCTAATATGACCCCCGCTCCAACGCCGGTGCTGGATGTCACGTAGAGCATGTCCCGTGAGCCGCGGCCGGCGCCATAACGGTGCTCTCCCAAAGCAGCCAGGTCCGCGTCGTTGGCCACCTGCACCGGAATCCCAAGCTCGCTCTGAATCAGGGAGGAGCTAACGTGGCCTTCCCACTCGGGCAGATTCGGCAGCTTTAGCGGCCTGCCCTGTGCGTAGTCCACGGGGCCGGGCACACCGACCACCGCGCCCACCACGTCTACACCACTCTTTGCAAGCACGCGACGCATCGTACCCACCAGAGCGGCGGGTTCGCCTGTTGGCGTGGAGATTACCTCTTTTGATTGGATGGACCCATCCAGCGTCGCCACCGCCGCACGTAGTCTCGTTCCACCCAGGTCACACACCAGGACGTATTTGGCCGTCATGTCTGCAACAGCTCCTGCATACCACTCCGTCCGCTGCCTTGCTTTCTTGTTTTGGAAGCCGCTCCGGGGCGTTGCGGGGGTTTGCCGCACTCAACTACTTGCATGCCCGCGTTGGCTGCTCACCAGACTTTGTCAATCGGTACGATGCTTGCATCTCCAGGAGGTTTCGCTTGGAAGCGAATTCAGAAGGCTGGGCGCCGTTCTGACTGGCAGGCCTTACATGCTTTGAGAGATGGTCCCGCCCTGCTACCGAAGGGAGATGTCTGATGGGTATTTTAGCCGCCCGTCTCTAACCACGGTTATTTGTTTCTGGGATTGGTCCTGGTTTATCGAGCTACACTAGAATATCCGATTGCCGAAATGTTGATTGCGGCCCCAGCGTTTGTACGTGCCGGGCGACGCCATTTGTCGTGCTACGGAACTCGTATCCGGCAGCAGTTTCGTGGACCATGGCAGTATATTCCCGACAAACACATCGCCAAAATTTTAGAGGGGCTACTCCTCGCAGGCTGTTGTCTGCGGCCATTATAATCCCGCATCGCCGAAGCGCACATCGTCCACCGTAGTTCGCACAGCGATGTGCTAAAGACGAAATCTCAGCAGCTTGCATTCCCCCTGCTACAGGCGTTCCAGGGCTTTGCCCAATCGGGCGCGCCGACCGTACGGAATGGTCCCATAACGTCACTGCCCACGACCTGCGCGTACATCCATTGTCCGGACGGCCGCATCGAAGAGACCAGAAGG
>JACZVF010000159.1 GCA_022572805.1 Chloroflexota bacterium | reverse complement strand
TTGTCCACCAGTGGCATGACGAAGAGGGCATACAGCACCCGGCCCTCCTGGATGACGGCAACCTGCTTCTTCACACCTCACCACCGCCTTACCTTGAGGAGTCCGAGCGCATCGGCGGCTCCACTATCTCCATGAAGCAGACGGGGTGGGACGGCAAGGTACTGTGGGAGTACCGCAACAAGCGCATGCACCACGACTTCGTGCGCCTTGCCAACGGCAATTACCTCACGCTTCTTATCGAGGGCCTGCCGGACGGCATGACCGAGCAGGTCAAGGGCGGCACGCCTGGAGACGAGGACCCGGACGTCATGTGGGGCGACAAGGCTGTTGAGATCACGCCTTCCGGAGAGATCGTTTGGGAGTGGAACTCCTGGGAGCATCTCGACCTGGAAAACGATGTCATCTGCCCCCTGGACAACCGCAAGGAGTGGACCCACATCAATTCCCTTAGCCTGACACCGGACGGCGACATGCTGATGAGCTTCCGGCAGACCAGCTTCGTGGCCATCGTGGACCGCAAGACCGGCGCGTTCAAGTGGAAGTGGGGCAAAGGCGAGCTATCCCACCAGCATAACGCTACATGGCTGGACACCGGCAAGATTCTGATCTTCGACAACGGCCCTCACCGCGCAAGAACCACCACCTACTCCCGCGTTATCGAGGTCGACCCGGCCACTGACGAGATTGGCTGGAAGTACCAGGCCGACCCCATGGTGGGCTTCTTCAGCGTAGGCATTAGCGGAGCGCAGCGCCTGCCCAACGGCAACACGCTCATATGCGAGGGCGTCCACGGGCGATTCTTCGAGGTGAGCCAGGAGGGCGAGGTTGTGTGGGAGTACATCAACCCCTTCTTCGCGGAGGGCCGCTACGGAATCAGCAACGGGACCTTCAGGGTGTACCGCTACGCGCCGGACCATCCCGGCCTGCGAGGCAAGGATCTCAGTCCAGACAACTATCACGAGCTTAATGACCGCATCAACGCTGGCCTGCCGGCAACTGAAGGCGGGATACTGGAACCTGCCATAGGCGTCACGGAAGAGTCCGAAAGTAAAGACGGTCCCGATGGCGACCCCAACAGCGACCCCGACAGCAACAAGGGAGCGAAAAAGTGACATCAAAGAGCGGCCCGCACATCGTGATCGTGGGGGCCGGCATCGTCGGCGCGGTCATCGCCTTCAACATGTCCCGCCGCAATGCCAACGTCACTGTGCTGGACGCCGAAGACCCCGGACAGGCGGCCTCCCGCGTGTCCTTCGCGTGGATGAACGGGCGCGACAAGAACCCCCGGCACTACCACGACCTGAACAGGCGCTCGGTGGATATGTGGAGCCGGCTGGAGCGGCTTCTGGGCGGCGACGTTGGCGTTACATGGGGCGGCGAGCTCCGCTGGGCCGCGACCCGAGAGGGCGCCGACGAGCTGCTGGCAAGGGTACGAGAGCTACAGTCCTGGGCCTACCCCATCCGCGCGCTGGATGAGGGCGAGTTCCGCGAGATGGAGCCGAACGTGGAGCCGGGCACTGTAATGGCAGCGTCGTACACGGCCATCGACGGGCATGTGGACCCGCCCAGAGTTGTCCGCGCGTGCCTGGACCGCGCGACCGAGGCCGGCGTGACGCTGCGCACCAACACCAAGGCGTGGGGTGTAAAGTTGGCCCAGACACCCTCGGGACAGACGCGTGTGGAGTCTCTGGAAACCAGCGCCGGCGAAATTCAGTGTGATGTGGTTGTGCTGGCCGCCGGCGCCGATACCACCGAGTTGGCGGCCACCGCAGGCATCGAGATGCAGCACCACTGGACCTTCGGCGCGACCATCGTGACCGAGGCCACCTTGCCCATGTTCAGGACGGCGGCTGCGGTCCACACGCCCCGCGACGCCGAGCCCATGATGAACTTCCGGCAGCTTCCCGACGGCTCAATGATGATCCACGGCAGCTCCCACGACGCCAACGACACAGCGTCCATGGGGCGCACCGATGAGGAGGTGCGGCAGGTGTTCGAGGCAGCCAAGGTCTACCTGCCCTCGCTGGAACGCGTGACTATTAAAGAGGTGCGCCGAGGCCGACGGCCCATGCCGGCGGACGGACTTCCCATCCTGGGTTTCTCCCAATCAGTGCCCAACCTCTACTTCGCCACCATGCACAGCGGCGTCAGCCTGGCCCCGCTGGTTGGCGAGTTCGCCACCACCGAAATCCTGGACGGCGCGCGCATTGATCTGTTGGAGCCCTACCGCGTGGAGCGCTTCGCCAAGTAACTATCTCCAAATCGTAATGGTGGAGTCCAGAACTGGTCCGCGTTAGTCTACGGCATGGCCCCGACAATAGCCGGGGCCATTTCGTTTAAGCTCATGCTATGCGAAGCAAAATATGCTTACTCTGTGAAATGCAAAAAAAACTACATGGTGCGCAGCGTGGGGATGGAGAGCTCTCCGCAGATGTCGCCGAACCACTCGATGACCTCTTTGTGTAGCGGGATGCCGTTGGCACGGCGGTCCTGCTCCTCCTCGTACTCAGACAGGCCGGGGTAAAGCACGCGGTCGTGACCCGGCGCAGGCCTGGTGTCCCGCAGCATCTGCAACATGCGGTCCATCTTCTCCTTGAACTCGTCCACGTCCGTGAAGGCCGCGATGTTGTATGCCGTGAAGGAGTGCTTGGAACCCCCTGTAGGGTCGAGCATCGAAGGCAGCACGCCGGACAGCATGGTTCCCAGCACCTCGGTCAGCATGGCGAGGCCGTAGCCTTTGTGCGACCCCATTTCGCGCGTGCCGCCAAGGGGCAGCTGCCAGTACGTATCTCTATCCTGGGGCACAGGCCGCTCCTCCATAATGGGCGTGCCATCTCGCTCCGCAATCCACCCGGGCTCCATGTCGGCGTCGACGCGCCTGGCCAGGTTCAGTTTATTGCCCGCAATGGCAGACGTGGCCGCATCGTAAAGGAAGAATGGCTCCGTCTTGGCGGGGGCGGCCATGGCGATGGGGTTGGTGCCCAGGCGGCCCTCCGCGCCGAAGGTCGGCACTACCTGCACGCCGCCGGCGGTGGTCACCAGGCCCACCATGTCCTGCTTGGCCGCCAGCATCGCGTGGTGGCCGATGCCGCCGGAGTGGCCGGCGTTGAACATGGTCACGATGCCGACGCCAACCTCGCGGGCCTTCTCGATGGCCATGTCCATGGCCTTGGGTCCCAGTATCACGGCGAGGCCCCTGTCCGCGTCGATGACGGCTGTGCCAGGCGACTCCCGCACAACACGCCAGTCAGGCCGAGGATTGAGAGTGCCCTGGTTATACTGGCTCACGTAGGCCCGCAGCATGTTGGACACGCCGTGGGTCTCCACACCCCGCAGGTCCGTCATGGTCAACACGTCCGCGCCAAGGGCGGCGTCCTCCGGGGTCACGCCCATCTTTTCGAAGACAGCCGTCACCGTCTCCCTGAGTGAGTCTTCGGGAACCCTAACCTGGTCTTCTATAGGTACTTTGAATCTTTCGAGCATGGCGTCCTCTCCCTGGTATTGTGCGGCAGGTCCAGCACAACATTCAAACCTGAAATCCACACCGGATGCGAAACGGTTAGCACGGGCAAGCGATGCGCATTCTACCACTTTGAGCACACGCAGGGCACCCGGTGCAAAATCTCGGAATGCGGAGAGGGAGATGGTGAAGGACGGGGTTTACGTGACAAGCAATGCGATTACCATGGACGCCAGGCCCAGGTAAACCAGAAAGCCGACCACGTCGGTCACGGTGGTGACGGCTACGGCTGTGGAGCATGAGAGCGTTCAGCTATTCGATGCGATGGTCAGCGGCTTCTGGCCGGTGTTGCCCTGCTCCCACAGCAGTCTTCGAAGCTCGTGAATTCGCTCCGGCTTGAACAGGAACTCCTCCACACCCAAAGATTGGGCTACGGCAAGAGCAACCACCGAATTGTATGAAACGCTGGGGTCATGGTCCGAGTAATGTCCGCATACCAGTGCGGGTACGTGCATCGCCTGCACGGCGATATTCACACTTATGGGCTGCATTTGGTTCACTCTTAATGACTCTCCCGAGATGCGTATCCAGAAGCATAGACGCCAACTTTGCAGCGCGTACAGCGATTTATTCCGGGGCCAGTCCCTTGTGACCTAGACACAGAGCACCGCCTTTGCGACACCTCTGGTTTGGCCAGAGTTTAGGGTTGGCTTTGCCGGCCAGAAAGGCGATTTCAGGTCATCTTTTGGAGAATAAGTTGGGGTGGTATAGGTGCTCAATGGAGCAAAACAAGACCGGGCAGCAACAACTGCCTTATCCCTGAAAATGGCCGGCCGCTTCGATTCGGCGTCTCCCGGCCTTGGGTGGATCTGGATTCCTCGCAGTGCGGGCCGCTAAGAGAAAAAGGGATATAATGCTAATCAGCGGCTAAACCCTAATCCGACTGGCGGCACCACATGACCCAATCCCGAAGTCAACGCAAAATCCTGATCGTGGACGACGAGTACAATTCGCCTATCGTCAAGAGCGTGGAGCGACGCCTGGAGGAGGAGGGCTGGAAGGCAATAGTCGTGGCCCCTGAAGGCAGGTTCGTCACCGGGGACGACTTCGAGATGGCGGCGCTGTACGCCATCGAGGACGAGCAGCCGGACGGGGTGCTCCTGGATGTCCGCTTTGGTGAGCACCGGGACGACAGGTTCAAAGGCCTGGGCATCCTCCAGAAGATCGTCGAACACCACCCTCATATTCCGGTGCTCATGTTCACCCAGTACGTGCAGGGACCGGACCGCGAAACAGCAGTGAGGGGCACATTGAAGTGGGACGCCCAGGTGGACTTTATTGATAAACTGGCCAGCCCCGAGGAGGTCATACTCCGCCTGCGTAGGCTCATCGGCACCACTCCGGAGATGGTCAAAATCGGCGACCACATCTCCATGGACGGCAATGCGAGAGTGGTGTACGCCTCGATTGGAGTCACTGGTGGGGACACTGGGGGCGCGCCAACGCCCGTAGCCGACATTCAGGGCATGAAGTTCGAGATCTTCCAGGAGCTGGCGTCCACCTGGTATCGAAGCCCCGGCGAGGTTGTGCCCTTCAGCAAGCTCATGCGCTATTCAGAGGGCGAAGACCCCAGGGCATCGCTGCGCGTACGCATACGCGAGATAAAGGACGCCATCGGCAAGCAGCTAGGCGTCAGGTTCGGCGCATCGGACCTCATTGTCAACATCCGCGATAAAGGCTATCGCCTGGTGCCGCCCAGCCTTGATCCCGCGCCGCCCGGCCTTGAATAAGTATACCCGCAGGCAGCTTTTAGTGTTGGGAGTCGAGGCACATGCCTAAGGCAGCTCCCCAGCGCATCGCCCGAGTTATTGGCATAATCGTTCTGATCGCTGGTGGCGTATTCCTTCTGCTTTCCCCGCTGGTCAGCGCGAGGCTATTCTCCAGTCTGTGGGGAGTTGAGCCCGTCAGCTACCTGGGCGTGCTGCTGGTGATCATTGGCCTGGGCGCCATTTCCGTCTCCTACTACGCAGACCGCAGGTTGGCCGGCCAGGCTTCCGGGGCATCCCCTGGTCCATCACAGGGAAGCGGCCTCAACTGGAGCGAGACCACTCAGCAGTACTTCGAGCTATTCGACCACGACCTGGGCCGCCCTCTAAGGCGAATCCTGGGCAGGGAGAGAGAGTTGCGGGCCATATTGCGGGCCTCTGAGGAGACCACGGACCCAGAGGTCGTCGGCCTGCTGGACGAGATCGAGCGACAGGTGCCAAACTTCCGCCTGATGATGGCCAACATACGCGTGCTGGTGCAACTGGAAGCGCCCCAAGCCCCTGCGACTCCTCAGCCGGTCGAGCCTGCACAGGTGGTCCGGCGCATAGTGGACCGTTACACGCCGATAGCAACGGAGTCCGGTAAGCAGATCGTCTGGTGGGCGGAGCCTTCGGAGTTTGGGCTGGTCTACTCGGACAGCTCTGCCATCGAGCACATAGTCACCAACCTGGTGGACAACGCCATGCGCTTTGCTGAATCGCAGGTAGAGGTGCGTATCACGAAAAATCCCACCCACTTCTTCATCAGGGTGTGGGACGACGGCGCAGGCATCTCCGAGCAGTACCAGCGCCATATATTCGACAGGGGCTGGACGCCGGAGGTGGCGCGTCGCGAGGAGAAGGTAAGCTCAGGTCTGGGCCTCTTTATCGCCCGGACACTGGCCCGCAGGTTCGACGGCGACCTGACCATTGAGAGCACAGCCAACCCCGACCCTGAGCATCACACGGAGTTCATGTTAAGTCTGCCCTCGCATATTGACTGATGGCGCTCACCTCGCCCACCCTCTATAAGCCCTACTTTCGGCTGAACATGGGACCGAACAGGCATGGTTTATTTCTGGATACACCTGTCAAAATACACTAGAGTGCCAACAGTCCATAACCCGGCTACGTTTGAACATTCGAATTCGTGAGCGGGCGGGCCAATGTTCAGGACGGAAAAGGCTGCCTTGCACAATGAGGAGA
>JACZVF010000158.1 GCA_022572805.1 Chloroflexota bacterium | reverse complement strand
GTTAGTGACGAGGCTACCAACCGGATTACGAGATTCGACGAAGATGGGGAATTCGTCTCAAAATGGGGTTCCGCGGGCGATGGAGAAGGTCAGTTTAACGGTCCGACGGGCATGGCCTTTAATTCGGACGGCAACATGGTCGTAGTAGATTCAAAGAATCACAGAGTCCAGGAGTACACGAAGGGTGGCGAATACGTTGGTGGGTTTGGCAGCCAAGGGGACGAGCCAGGGCAGATGCAGCTACCCTGGGGACTGCATATTGACGAACTCGGTGATATTTACGTAGCCGACTGGGGCAACAACAGATTTCAGATTTTCTCCAGCGAGGGTGAACTCAAGAATGTAGTCGGTTCAGCCGGCAGTGGAGATGCCCAGTTCGACAGGCCCACGGGCGTGGCCGTTGACAGTCATGGTGACATATATGTCTCCGACTGGGGCAACAACCGGGTGCAGATGTTCAACGCTGAAGGCCATTACATATCCAGCTTCAGGGGAGATGCCTCGCTGTCTCGTGTGGCCCGAACTTACATGCTCACGAATGCGGTCCCCAACAGGCTCAGGGAAACGGGCCGCATCGAGCAGGAAAAGTACCTGAGGCGGCCGCGGTCCGTCAGGATAGATGACGAGTTCCGCCTGTTCATCCCGGACTATGAAACCTACCGCATTCAGGTGTACCAGAAGGACTTCATTATCCTGGACGAAACTCAGTTCGCAAAGCCGTTGAGGAACCCTACGTTAGAGGTAACGTGAATTTTCTGGATTTATTTGGCTGAAGAGTCCCCGCGACAGTTTTGCCGATGTGTCTGGACTCGGTAATATCAGCCCGCCCCACCGCTCAGAGAATCGCCTTTTTGTCCTTGAGGATCACAACCTCGTCCCATGTGTAGCCCAACAGATTGGTGAGGATATCCTCGGTGTTCTCGCCCAGCGCGGGAGCCATCTTCCTGGTAGACAGCGGCGTCTTGCTGTAGGTGACAGGCGTCTGCAGCCAGTTCGACGGACCTATGAGAGGATGGTCAAACTGGACGATGTAGTCGTTGGCTTTAACCTGCGGATCGTTTGGCAGATCGAGGTTTCGTTGTACCCGCTCCCAGATGATTTCGCTGTTGCCATGGAGAGTCAACTGCCATTCTTCGATGGTCTTGGAAGCGAAAACCAGGTCGAGCACCTGCACAAGCTCCTCGCTGTTCCGGTAGCGCCCATCGGTGCTGTCGAATCGCGGGTCGTCGATCAGGTCTGGCCGGTCAATCGCGCGGCAGAACGGAGGCCAGTAGCGCTCCTGGCCCATGGAAAAGGCCATCCACTCCCCGTCCTTGCACCTGTAATAATTCCAGAGCACGTTGCCCGGGCGCTTCCGATCGAATCGGTCGTACTCCCGGTCAATGAGCAGTGAGATTTGATTCTGCATTCCCCTTGCCCACACCATGCTGCCCAGATGCGACACGTCGACCTTCTGTCCGAATCCAAACCGCTCCCTTGCCAGCACCGCCCCGATAATTCCGTACGACAGCATCACGGCCGCGCTCTGGTCGGCGATATCCAACTGGTGCGGCGTGTCGTCGGGCGGCCCGAACCACCAGAGCGCGCCCGCACGCGCCTCGGCGGTCAAGGCGAACGCCGGCTTGTCGGAGTCCGGTCCCTCCGGCCCGTACCCTGATGCGGACGCGTAGATTATCTTGTCATTGTGCTTGATGAGGTCTTCATATCCGAGCCCAAGTCGTTCGGCGACGCCCTGGCGGAAGTTCTGGACGAAGATGTCTGACTTGGCTACAAGCCGATGCATCACCTCAATGCCGTCCGGGTTTTTGAGGTCCAGGGCTATGCCCAGCTTCTGGCGGTTGAGTCCCTCGAAGAATGTGCTGACTTCGTTGGGTAGCATGGAGTCGATGCCGGCCGACCGGTGGACCTGCCGGCCATGATCGCCGTCCAGCGACTCTACTTTGATGACCTCGGCGCCCATGTCGGCCAGCATCATCGTCGACACAGGCCCGAACTGCCACATCGTCCAATCGATCACCCGCAGCCCATCCAGCGGGCCTTTCAAATCGTTAGTCTGACTCTTCATCAGGGAACGCCTTCCTTGTTCAATTCAGGGGTGATTTCCGCGCATTAGTGGCGCGCAAATCTTAGTGTGTGGCCCTCGCCCTGTAGCGCTGGGCGGCGATATACCATGCGACAAAAGGTCCCGAAGCAAGGTGCGAACGCTACAACGCCTCAGCCGCTATGCAAATGTGTGACTATCAGAACTGCACACGGTTCGTCAGCGCGCCGTCCACCAAAAGATTAGTCCCGGTGATAAATGTGGCGACCGGACTGGCCAGGAAGACCGCCGCTGTAGCCACCTCCTGGGGCGTCGCCATTCGTCCCGTTTTATTTAGGCTCATCGCCTGCTCGAAAAGCTCCGGCATGTTCTGCTCGATCTGGTGCCAGATACCACCTTCGAAGTATGTGTTGCCCGGCGAGACAGAGTTCACCCGAATGCCTTCAACAGCGAGCCGGCAACTGAGGCCTTTCGCGTAGTTGATGAGGGCCGCTTTGAAGACTCCATAAGGGCCTGCAGCAAAGTCGATTTCCACGCCCGAGACGCTTGAGATCACCACAATTGAGGCGGCGTCGGACTGCTGGAGAAATGGCATGGCGGCATCCACTGCCCGAACCGTGTGCATCAGGTCCACCTCGAACCCCTTGCGCCATGACTCCTCGGTCCCCTCAATGGACAGCGCGCTCACATTGGCAACCAGGATATCCAGGCCACCAAGCTCCCGGGCGGCATCAGCCAGCCATGACTTTAGCGCCGGCCCGTCGGCAACATCCAGCGCGCGGCCGGTTGCTTTCACTCCTTTGGCAGTTAGAGCTTCTAGCGCGGCAGCCACTTCACCCTCGTTGCGAGCGCAGATTGCGATGTCGGAGCCTTCATCGGCCATGAGGTCGGCGATAGCGCGGCCTATGCCCCTGGTGCCCCCTGTGATGAGTGCCTTTCTTCCTTGCAGACCCAAGTCCATATTATTCCCCCGTGCGCCAGTGTATGGGGCCAATCTCTTCCATTCGGCAGCTAATGCAGATGCTATCGATGAAAAGTTTGGCCAATGCTATCACAGAGGGGATTTGCAGGCGAATTCGCTATCTTTCATGAACCCACCTCACGGAAACGGCAAGAGACCGAAGCCGCTTTGAAGGCGATGCCCTGCTCCAGGTTGTAGCGACGAAGGCGGACTCGTTAAAAAACGGGGCGGAGCTTCGAGAATACCCCATTGGAGTACGGTCGGGAATTTGACTCCTGGCCGCCTGGAACCATCCTTAGGCTGAACAATCTCCGCCGAATGAATAGCCTTGGCCTTGTCGCAGCACCCTTTGTCACAGAACAAATGGCGATGTGGAAGCGTGTAGAACCATGTCTGGCTATCGCTGGTGCCAAACGCTATCGTCAGCCTGTGGCAGCAGACTCCTGCTCAAACGAGACAAGCACGTCGCCTGCCGATACCTGCTGGTTTTCCTGGACGAGGACCTCGCGCACGACACCACCGAAATTGCTGCGAATGCTGTGCTCCATTTTCATCGCCTCAATCACGCATACCTCGTCGCCCGCAGAGACGATATCTCCCGGACTGACGTTTAGCACCAACACCATTCCGGATATTTTGGATGTGACCGCGCCGCTATCAACGGCAGAAGCAAATGGGGCATCGCGTAGTGAAGGGGCCGTGCCGTTGGGAATGCGGTCCAGGGACGAGCTTCGGCGGCCCACGGAAACGAATGTGAACGAGGTGCCGTCCAGCCAAATGTGGACTTCGTCGCCGTCCCGCTCGTAGGCAAAAGGCCAGATCCTGCCTTGCCAACGGCACCACCCTGAATTCGAGTTCTCCTGATATATTTCAAGCTCCAGCGACTGGTCATCCAGCTCCAGTAGCAGCCGGTTTTCCCGCGCTTCGATGCGATAGTCAACCGAATCGCCGGCGCTCGGGTGCGTGCGTTTAAGCCTTCCCTGCCTCACGACATTCTCCAGGGACCAGCCTGACGCCAGGGGCCGGCCGTGTCGCGTAGAGTGCTGCCGCCACGCAAAGCCGTACTTGAAGGCACTTTGTCGCCGAACGCCCACGCCGCAATCGCCTGAGCTACTAACTCGGCATCCTCGGTCAAGCGAGGTGTGAGTTCGTCGAAATGCTCCTCAAGCAGACCTGTGTCGTAGCTACCCTCTTTGACGAGCGGATGCGCCAGAACGCCTCGCAAGAAGGGTATGTTCGTTGTCACACCTAGAACGGTGAACCGGCGAAGGGCCTGTTCCATCCGGCTGAGACTCACGCTGCGTTCAGGCCCCCAGGCGATGAGCTTTGCCAGCATAGGGTCGTAATAGGGCGAGACCGTCTGGCCCTGGACGAAACCGCTGTCCAGGCGCAGGCCTGGCCCACTTGGCGGGTCCCACTGTTTCAGCGTTCCGGTGGAGGGGATGAACTCATCGAAGGGGTCCTCGGCGTAGATTCGGCACTCGAAGGCGTGGCCGTTAGCCTTCACGTCGTCTTGTCTGATGGTAAGCGGCTGCCCCGCCGCAATTTCTACCTGCATACGCACCAGATCGAGACCCGTGACCGCCTCCGTTATAGGATGCTCGACCTGTAGCCGCGCGTTCATCTCGAGGAAGTAGAACTGGTCTGCATCATCCAGCAAGAACTCGACGGTGCCCAGGTTCAGGTAGCCTGTCTGCCGAGTCAGCCTTACGGCGGCCTCTCCCATTCGCTTTCGTAGCTCCGGCGACAGCGCCTGCGCGGGCGTTTCCTCGATTATTTTCTGGTGTCGCCGCTGGATGCTGCACTCCCGCTCCAACAGGTGTATCACGTTACCATGGCCGTCGGCCGCCACCTGGAACTCGATGTGCCTGGACCGTTCAACGTATTTTTCGAGAAACACCCTGCCATCGCCAAATGCCGACCGGGCCTCGCGCGCAGCTATCTCAAGGATTCCGGGGAGTTGCTCGGCGTCATTTACCAGTCTGAGACCTCGACCCCCGCCCCCTGCCGCGGCCTTCACCATCACAGGCAAACCAATGCTCTCTATGAACTCACCGGCGGCGGCGACATTTCCCCCTAGAACGGGCGAGCTTGGAACTGTCGGAACGGCCGCATTACGGGCCGCATCCTTGGCGCGGACCTTGTCGCCCAGTAGCGCCATGTTTTCCGGCGACGGCCCTATGAAAACGAGACCGGCGTCTCCGCATGCCTGGGCGAAGTCTGGGTTTTCCGAGAGGAATCCGTAGCCGGGGTGGACCGCGTCGGCGCCGCTGATGCGTGCGGCGTGGAGCAGCTTATCTATATCGAGATAAGTATCGCCGGCGGTATCGCCCCCCAAAGGGTAGGCCTCGTCGGCCATCCTGACGTGAGGCGCCTGCGTGTCCGGGTCGGAGTAGACCGCGACTGTGGCGATGCCCATCGCCTTCATCCACTGCAGCAGTTCCTTCTGGCCCGTCTCGGCACGTAGCCCGCGTTCGAGGGCGTCCATCGGGACGGGCATCATGGGATTGCCCATGGCGACGAATCTTATTCGCGCGGGTTACCTCGTGTCCGTGTTCAGTCGCACACGGGAGCGGGCGGAACCGCTGATTCGCGAGGGCGCAACGTGGTGCGCATCACCGAAGGCGGTGGCGGAATCAACTGATGTCGTCATCTCGATCGTGAGCGATTCGCCGGATGTCGAGGAAGTGTACTTCGACGCGCACGGCGTTTGCGAAGGCATCAAGCCGGATGGCTTGTGCATCGACATGTCGACCATCGCACCCGACGTGGCCAGGGCGGTGGCTGAACGTCTGCGCGAACGAGGGGGCGCGTTCCTGGACGCGCCGGTTTCGGGCGGACAAGCGGGCGCCGAGAGCGGCAAACTCACCATCATGGTTGGCGGCGAGGCGGCAATGTTCGGGCGCGCGGCAGCGGTAATGGGGTGCTACTCAAAAAGTGTTCAACTCATGGGGCCGGTTGGCGCCGGGCAACTGACCAAAATGGTCAACCAGATTTGCATCGCCGGGCTGGTCCAGGGTCTGGCCGAAGGTTTGCGTTTTGCCGAGGCCGCGGAGCTTGACGCCAAGGCCGTGGCCGAGGTGATTTCAAAGGGTGCCGCGCAGTCCTGGCAAATGGATAACCGCGCCGAGACCATGATCGACGGGAAATTTGATTTCGGCTTCGCCGTGGATTGGATGCGCAAGGACTTGGGCTTTTGCCTGGAGGAGGCCCGGCGTCTGGGAATCTCTATTCCGGTCGCTGAACTTGTCGACGGCTTCTACGGCGAGGTGCAGGAAATGGGCGGTGGGCGGTGGGATACCTCGAGCCTTATTGCCCGTCTGTGCGCGGCGTCTCGAGGCTGAAAATACCACCACACTGTAAAATATTTTGGCGCGCGCGCGAGAGCATTATCTGGCTGATAGGAGTCAATTTGATGGGTGCAAATCGGCTTCTTCGGGAAGGCGTGGCACGAAGCTCGATATGGGTATATCGGGCGA
>JACZVF010000157.1 GCA_022572805.1 Chloroflexota bacterium | reverse complement strand
GTGTATCTAAAGGCGTACGATACAGTCCGCGAGGCTAGAGCCGGCATTGATGCCTACATGAACTTCTACAACAACGAGAGGCCACATCAGGCGTTATGCTATCGAACACCGGCCCAAGTCTACCATGTCCGATACCGTTCCAACATAAGACATCGGACTCCGATTGTGATCGGAGAAGCACCGGATCAAATATCGGATACAGTAGCGGCAGACTCTCTTAACAGCGCCCTTTCATTGTCCAACTAATGGGGTCCACCTTAATGTGCCCCAAGGAACAACAGCCCCCAGCGTGGGCGGCGGGAACAAGGCATCCGCCTTTTCGAGATAGTTACTTACAGCCAATGATGCGTTAATTTAAGGGTCCGCCCCTGGCGGGCCCTTTCCCTTGCAAACGAAACCACCACTCTTATTAAACGCCTTTCTTACCTACGGTCTCTTCATCGCCTTTAATCTGAGTTCAACCAGCAATAACACCACGTACATCCAAGCGAGGCAATACGATGAACCGACCTCCAGACTGGGACTGATCCAAATCAAGCGCTGACCGGGCCATGACGCGAATTAGCGCCTTTCCTGCCGGTCTGGGCCAGGGCTGAGCTACGCGGCGTGGCACAAACAGGAATGTCACCTGCTCTTCACCAGGTCTGTCCCTAGCGTTATGTAAACTGGTTGCAAGGGCAGCGAAAGGTACCCCCTTGCTTGGATGGGCGTAGTACCTCCTCGTCCGGGCAACTTTCGCTGCTCTGATCATTCCACCAGTCCTGATGTCGCTTCCGTTGAACTACTCGCTGCCGACAACCACGCCATTCCTAGCCATTTTGACCGCTCGTTTTCACGTAGAATTGCATTGGCATTTCCATGCCGAAGTGATAGGCTGTCGGCCTTACGGGGAGCTACATGCCCCGAGACTTATGTCGAGGCCAGTCCATGCCAATACCTGCCGGCGATCCAATCGTGGTCGCGCCCACTCCCACTCCCTTTGCGGCGAATGATAGCGTCGACTACGGCGCCCTGGTCAGAAACATCGAGCGTTGGCTGGAAACACCGCTGTCCGGATTCGTGCTCACTACCGCTAACGGCGAGGAGCATTCTCTGAGCGAAGAGGAACGCGTGGAGATCATCCGGGTGGTTAGCAATGCTCACAGCGGGCGGCGGTTCACCATCGCGGGCATAGACAACCCTTCGGAAAGGGAAACCATCCGCCTGGCCCATGGGTACGCCGCCGCCGGCGCAGACCTGGTCCGCGTGCGCATACCCAGAGGGCTTCCAACGCAGGCCGTGATCCATTATTTCCAAACAGTCGCCGAGAACTCCCCTGTGCCGGTGATCGTCATACATCAGACCTTTTCAGATACGCCTGCCTCGACACCTGATGCGGTGGGCCAGATCTGTTCCCTACGCAACGTATTCGGCTACATCACGGACCACGATCTACGGTTCGAGGGATACGTCCGCCCTCTGGTGCCCGACGATCGCCGATTCTGGATTTGCAACGGCGGCCTACTATCTTACGGGGCGCTTATGGGCGCAAACGGCGCCTGCATGTGGCTGGGAAACGTCGCGCCCAGCCTGTGCATGGAGATTATGCAGATGGGGCTGGAAGGAAAATTCTCGGAGACACGTCCGCTTCAGGCCGTCGCCTCCAGACTGGACCAGACGATAATCAGATATGGCGTGGCTGGTGTGAAAGCGGCCCTGGACATCCTTGGCTACGAGGGCATGCGGCCCCGGGCGCCCTTGCCCGGCGTATCCAAGCAGGGGCGGCGCGAGATTGCGGCCGTCCTGGATTACGCCGGCATCGGCTGACCATAACAGGTCTTTCCTTCGACCTCCACTGGGAAATAACCCTCCAACATCTATTGAGACGCCTCCCACTCAGGCATAGCGCCTTTCGGTCAAATCCGCATGTGATATGTCACAATTTGTCCCGGTAAATCCATCGGGACTTCCGCCTTTCCCACGTATTATTTTGAATAGGGATTGCCCATATCCCATGTCCATCAGCGTATTTAATTAGATTTGGCACACCATCAATACACCTGGAGGTCGAAATTGCGATTAGTTAAACCCACATTACTTCTGGGACTCCTCCTCAGCGTGCTCATGTCCGTGGGCGTGGCGCAGGCAACCAGCCTGGGCCCCACGCAAGCAATTGATGTTACAGGCCAGGGCCTGACTATTGCGGACGCAGGGGTCGGCCTGGAAGGCCTGGGCACAGGCTCCCAAAACATGTCAATTGACATCGGCGGCGCCGTGCAGCAGGCCGTCCTGTATTGGGCCGGCAGGGATAGGCCCTGCACCGGAGACTCCATAGGCGGCTGCGAAATCCCCCTGTCCCCTTCTCCCTACAAGGACCAGGTCCTGATGTTCGACGGCAATTTAATCACAGGCGATATCGTCGGTACCGAATCGCAGCTAATCGCATGGCAGGGCCAGGATATACTCAACATAGGTTACGCCGCTGATGTCACCAGCATCGTGCAGGCAAAGGCCACCACCGCCGGCACGCATGTATTCACCATTGAAGACGGCGATACCGCCAACAACCTGTCTACTCTAAACGGGGCCGGTTTATTGGTCCTTTACACAGATCCGGCAGACGCAGGATTTTACAGGGTTCAGGTGTTCGCAGGACTGGACTTCGCATTCGGAAGGTCTGACCAGGTCGCCGCGGCACAGGTCACGGAACCCGTGGTATTCGATGTATCTCCCCTGGCACATGACCGGACAGCGGAGGTAATAGCGTTTGTGGGCGACGCTGATGGCGACCGCCCGGACAGAGTGGACATCACATCGGGTGGGGTAACCTCCACCATCACGGACGAGCTGGTAGGTTCAGACGGGTTGAGCTGGGACACACTCAAAAAGACAGTCAATGTTCCTTCGAATTCCAGCTCCGTCACCGTACAGATGTTTTCTGTCCCATTCGGCGATAACCCGGACTCGATGCTCTGGACAACCGGCGCCATGCGAATTCCATTGGATGTCGGGAACCCCGCCATTGATATCGAGAAGTTCACTCTGGTGCAGGCCGCCTCCGTCGATGGAGACGCCTGCGACACAGTGGGCAAGCCGATAATCCTCACTATGATGTACACTGGCGACGGCAACCCAACATCCCATACTCAAGATCCCAGCAAGGCCGTGATCACCGGATCGATATTCAATACAGATCCAGTTCACATTATTGCCACGGACAAGCGGGATCCCAGCAGCAGCAAGGCTAAGGTCTGGTTCGATGGCCCGGTGGCCTTGGGCGGGACCTTCGACATAGATGCCACGTCGTTTGGTCGCAGCAGGCTGAGCTCCAACACCTACGTGTACGTCTTCAACGGCGGTACCCTGCTACAGAGCATCAAATTCCACACCTCCTGCTCGCAACCGCTAAACCTGGGCGACCAGTTTGGCAGCGTACTGCTGGTTGGATACTTGGGCCGGAACGGCACGGCGCAGTCCCCAACGCCGGCCGGCCTCGGCTCCGATGCCGACGTAGCGCCCGGCCCGCAAGCAATCGTGGGCGACACCATCATCTGGAGCTACGTGGTAACCAACACCGGCGACGTAGACCTGACGGGCGTCACGGTAATAGACGACCAGGGCGTGGCTGTGACCTGCCCCCTGACCGCGCTGGCAGTCGGTCAGTCCATGACATGCACGGGAACGGGCACGGCGATAGCTGGGCAGTATGCCAACATTGGCACGACTACGGGCACGGCGCCGGACTCCACGGTAGTCACGGACCAGGACCCCAGCCATTATCACGCTGATGTGCCCCAGGGAGACCAGTGCGATACGTCCGGCAAGCCGGTTATTCTAACCATGACGTACACCGGCGACCAGAACCCGACGTCCCATACCCAGGATGCCGGCAAAGTTGTGATCACGGGGCTGACAGGCAATGCAACTCCCGTCCACATCATAGCGACTAACAAGAGCGACCCTAACAGCCGCAAGGCGAAGATCTGGTTCGATGGCACCGTGGCTTTGGGTGAAACCTTCAATATTGATGCCAAGGCTTTGGGGCGTGACCGGCTGAGCTCGAAAACCTTCGTGCTCGTATACGACGGGACAACTCTGCTGCAGAGTATTAACTTCCACACATCCTGCTCGCAGCCGCTGAGCATCGGCGACCAGTTCGGCAGCGCTCAACTAACCGTATACGCCGGCCAGGCCGACCTTGGTCTGACCAAAAAGCACAAGAAGGGCCACCATTAGCGGGCCGCGATAAATAATGGTGCTAAGGTTTAGTCCCAATTGCCTTAGTCTCAGCCTTAAGGAGTAAATGATACGGCCCCTGGCACCAATTGCCAGGGGCCGTATTTGCATACAACCTGGTCGGAGCTTCGTCTAATCCTCAGTCGGAAGGTCGTCATCCTCTGTCGGGCCGGACTGCCTTCGAGCGATTCGCCTTACGCCTGTAGCCACGAAACCCTGAAGGGCGCTTGCCTCGCGCCCAACGGCAGTCCGGAAACGAGAGCTGTACTCTCCCATGTTCCTGAACTTCTTGTACCTGTTCCGAAGCATCTTTCGCTTGGAAACGGTCTGCAACTCCGCAAGCTCCTGCAGCAGAACACGGCGGAGCTGCCTGCAAGCCTCGTCGGGGTCCACGTGCGCGCCACCTGGAGGCTCCTGCACGATTCGGTCGATGATGCCGTAGTCCCGGCAGTCCTGCGCCGTGAGCTTCAGCGATTCCGCGGCCTCGTCGGCGCGGGACTCGTCCTGATACAGAAGCTCGGCCGCACCCTCAGGCGATATGACCGTGTAGATGGCATTCTCCATCATCAACACACGGTCCGCCACGCCCAGCGCCAACGCGGCTTCGCTGCCGCCCTCCCCTATGACGACGGATATGGACGGCGCCTCCACCTGTCCCATGTCCGCCATGGTGCGGGCAAGGGCATCGCCAAGGCCGCGCTCCTCCGAGTCCAGACTGTCGTCGGCCCCCGAGGTGTCTATAAGCGTAATCAGCGGCAGGCCGAACTTCTGGGCGAGGGCAATCGCCCTGCTCGCCTTACGGAATCCCTCCGGCCTGATGCCTGCGGAATCATCGTCGTCGGCCCTTCCCCTGCACTGCCCGACCACAACGACTGTCTGCGCGGCCAACTGCCCGAAGCCGCAGATAATGGCCTCGTCGTCCCCGTGGGCGCGGTCTCCGTGAAGCTCCACGAAGTTGGTGAATATACGCGCGATGTAGTCCGACGAGGACGGCCTGGACTCGTGACGTGCCAACTGGACCGAGTTCCACGCCTCAACCTGCTGTGGCTCCACTGAATGCGTCGCGCTCCTGTCGCCCACCGTGAGCTGGTACTGGGGCCCCAGAAGGTCCAGCACAACGCTCAGGAGTGTTCTGAGCTGCGGACGTTCGACAACTGCATCCAACTGGCCATGGCGCATGTGAGATTCCGCCGTGTGGGCCCCTATGGGAAGCGGCTCATCGCTTGAGCGTTCGATCGCCCTCATGGGAGAAAACCCGACGATGGCGCCAGGCTCGGCCACGACAATGTCGGCCAGGCTGCCGAAGCTCGCGTATGTCTGCCCCGTGGCAGGGTTCGCCAGAACGGCAATATAAGGAAGACCCCTCTTTGCGAACTGGGTCGCGGCCATGCTGGTCTTGGCCATCTGCATCAGCGAAAGAACGCCCTCCTGTATGCGAGCGCCTCCGCTGGTTATCACGGCTATCACCGGGAGTTTCTTCTTGGCGGCGTGCTCGAAGGCCAGCGCTACCTTCTCCCCGACAACACAACCCATAGTGCCGCCCATGAAGCCGAAGTCGAGCACGATGAGCATGGCGGGGCATCCCCCCACGGCGCAGGTCCCGGTAACCACGGCCTCCGTGAGTCCCGTGCGCTTCTGGTCTTGGAAAATGCGCTGCTTGTATGAGCCTCGTGAGGAGAAAGACAGCGGGTCGGTCGAGGTGACCGACCGATTGATCTCATGGAATGTTTCCATGTCGATGAGCGAGTCGATGCGCTCTCGGGCGGACATGCTGTAGTGGAATCCACAGACGTGACAGACGCGATGTCGGGCGTAAAGCTCTGAATCGGCCAAATCAGTTTGGCAGATTAAGCAGGCGTCCCTGCCCTCGGACTCGCCATCTCCGTTACGGTCGCCTCCAGCAGAACGGCTGAAGAGACCGGCAACACTTCGCACCACCAGTCATGACCCTCATGCGGACTTCCAGACGGATGTTCAACCACTATACATGGTTCATTATAACATCCCGCGACTTGGAACCGTCACTGGGGCCTACTACGGATTTTTCCTCCAGCTCGTCCATCAGCCGTGCCGCCCGGGGATACCCGATGCGCAACCGTCGTTGCAGCAGGGAGGTCGAAAGCTTGCTATACGTCCGGGCCAGCTCCATGGCCTTGTCGAAAAGCTCGTCGGTGGCAGCATCTTTGCCGCCAACGCTGCCATCGCCCGCGCCGTCGTCGCTCCGAACGGCGCGCAGGAATATCTGAGGTATCCACCCTCTTGGCGTGGACTGCCAAAACCTGACCAGTTCCTCTATCTCCCCGTC
>JACZVF010000156.1 GCA_022572805.1 Chloroflexota bacterium | reverse complement strand
CGCCCACTCCACCTGAAGCGGCGGTGGTAATCATGTGGTTGACGTAGGCCAGGTTCGTAGGCGATGGGCCAACGCGGTCCACCTCCTCCTGTTCGATTTCAAGCAACTCGAACATCCTGGCGTGCAAGGGCCTCTCGATGGGCGTAGTGACCCTGCGGACCAGCTTACGAAGGGTCTCCGTGTCGGGGCCTTTGGAGAGGGCGATGGACACCGTGCGGCCAAACCCCTCGAGGTAGTGGTAGTCCTGAATCACGTAGTAGCGGAACTTCTCCAGGGGCAGGGTACCGGCCTGCACCTCTTTCAAGAAGGGGTGCGAGAAGATTCTTTCCCATACGGAGTCGAGGTCCCGGCGTAGCTCTTCAGAAAAGGGCAGAGCCATACAATCCTGCAAATTCTTATCGTATGTGTTACACGGCGGCGGGACGCGCTGAAGGCAGCGCGGCAAAAATGGACTGAAGGTCGTCGGCTGTGGCTGGTTTTTTCACCA
This sequence comes from Chloroflexota bacterium, assembly GCA_022572805.1. Classification (GTDB taxonomy): domain Bacteria; phylum Chloroflexota; class Dehalococcoidia; order Lucifugimonadales; family JADFKI01; genus Casp-Chloro-G4. Next base: position 6,038 of record JACZVF010000156.1, on the reverse strand, counting down.
GGGTGAATGTTCCCGCGTCCATGGCCTTTTGCACGAGGTTGCCATCGCCATCGGCAAGGAAGATAATCACAGGCACTCTTTCGTTAATGCTGCGTACCTGGCGGAAGCATTCGACTGTCGAGTTTGACAGCTCCAGCATTACCAGATCGAATTCTCCGGAGCGAACCAGCGAGACCGCCTCATCGGTGTTCGATGTTATGGTGGGGATGTAGGAATCATCCGATAAGCCGTCTTGAAACAAAATAGCAGTGGTGGCATCGCCCGTAATAAGCAGAACCCTCGCCTTGGGACCGGTCCGCAACGAGCGAATCCACTTATCAATATCCTCTTGAAAAAAACGCCACTGATGCCCGATTCTCGAGGCGGGGATGCCCCCTTCCTTAAGCATCTTGTAAATCGTCATCCTGTCCAGCCGAAGATAATCGCTAAGCTCTCTTACCGTCATCGGCGGTTGCAACTGGCTTTCCTCCTAATATATTTCAACTTGAACCGCAACGGCGCAAGCTGTGCTTATTTATACACTTTCAGGGGATATTCTGTATATCGAGAATATACTATCCCGATTTCATGAAATGTAAAGCCCAACGTACGGTTAATACGTACTGTGGATTTGCATTCGCCACAGGTCCGAAGCATGGGGGAAACTGGACTCGTTAAGCTATTTAGGACGCGTAGGGCAAGTACTAACGCGCTGCGTCCCATTGAGATCTGAGGGAAGAAACAGAACGGCTCAGGCGCCCTCTGCCGGCGATGCAGGCACCACGGTGCACGGTGTAGTTGCGCCGCCGGCTTCGTTTCCATATGTCCCTGTTTCCATATGATTGTTCGGAGATGAGGGGTGACTGAATGATGAATGTGCAGGGATGATATGCAAATAGCAAAGGTGCGGGCTCTGGCGTCCCTGACAGGATTCGAACCTGTGACCCGCTGCTTAGAAGGCAGCTGCTCTATCCACTGAGCTACAGGGACGCGATACGATATTAAGTTTAGCCAATGGGGTAATGGCCGGTCAAGAAGACATCAGAGGGCCAACCTGAGGCTGCAATGTTCTAACGCGATGCAGCCCGGGGGCATCTCCAGGCCAGAGACTGGTCACCCGGTCCACCTCCAGGCCACCCATTTGCGCCAGCGTAGTGTAACGCCTTTGAAGCGCGTTGCCGACTGGCCTGCCCAGGGCTACTCCGACGGCCAGGCCCAGGATGGCAAGCGGAAGCCGTTTCAGCCTGCCTTTGCGCCGCTTGCCGAGAATTGCATTCGCCAGCAGCACCCCTATTAATGTACCCGCCGCGAGATTGGTCCCGCAGTGAGGCGAAATCGCCAGATCCTCATTTCCCGCGTTGAGACCGGCCAAAGCCTCGGCTACTACTTCCTGGAGCAGCCCCGTACGAACACGGCCAAAAATGAAGAACCCTCCAGGGGTGGAATAACCGCCCAATGGGGGGGCCATGCCTCGCTCAAGAAGCAACGTGACCGTGGCATGCTCCAGGGCATGGTTTCTCCGAACGCGGCGGACAATATGCTCAATCATAGATCAGCAACTCCAGCTCCACTCCGAAAATAATTCGTTGCCACGGGCCATGGCCGGTGGACGAACAATTAGGTTAGGACTCAAACATTGCCTATAGACAGTTATATCTTCTGTCTATTGTCGAGCCAAGACTCCCACCTGTAAAGTCCGCCTATCCGTCGTCAGTTGGCGTCGCCAAAATGTAGACAATCCACGCGCGCTAAAGGTTATCAACATTAACATTAGACACATATTAAGCGTTTAATTTAATATGCCTCTACGCAGCGTGCGCCTTAAACACCGGGGATCCTACTTTTCCGAATGGGCGGCGAGGGTCTCAGAACACATGCCTGAATAGGTTTGAAACATTGAGACGGTTCTTGGAAAAGGTCTGAATAATCCTATTGACACTTGTTCAAAGCAAACGTTAGCATTGGGTCAATACGATTCATGAGTATTGCAAGGAGGCAGAAATGACCCGGAAGACAAAAAAAATGGCGGCAGTGGAGGAAAAATTCAATCAGCCTCTGGAGAAGCTGTTGCCTGAAATGGTAACGGAGCAAGGCCTGTCGGCTACCGCTGATTACCTTGGAGTAAGCAAGGCCACACTTGGCTACTGGCTGCTGAAGCTGGGAATCAACGTGCGAAGAGTGGCCCTCGCTCCCGGCGAGTCATTAGAGGTGAAAAGAGTAGGCTAGTCTCCGCCTACCTCGCCCCAGGATCCCCGTGCACAGAGGACGCGGACAAAACGGCGCCGGCCAAAGACCGGCGCCGTTATTTTATCCGACTCTCCGTAACGCCGAGATAGGGGACATCAATAGCCTCGGCGCTAGCGCCCGATGGCCTCTTGAGCCTCCTGCTCCCGATACTTTTCCACCAGGATCCTGCGCTTGTCATGAAGCTTGCGACCCTTGCCAACTCCCAGCTCTACCTTGGCCACATGTCTCCTGATGTATAGACGTAACGGGACTAGCGTCAACCCGCGCTCAGCCACCTGACGGATCAGGTGCACCATCTGCTTCTTATGCAGGAGCAATTTTCTCGGCCGGGTAGGCTCGTGGTTGTTGCGCGAACCTGCCGAATACTGGGATATATGCGCGTTTACCAGCCACAGCTCACCATTCTCCGGCTTTGCATAAGAATCGCTGAGGTTCACGCGCCCCTCGCGTATTGCTTTGATCTCGGTGCCCATGAGGACCAGGCCAGCCTCCACTGTTTCCATGATGTCGTAGTTATACCTGGCCCTACGGTTGGTAACAATCGTCCGGTCGCCCTTGGTTAACGTCGTCACGAGCTCATACCTTCGGATTCACGGGAGGATGCGCTGGCATCCAACTGTTGCTCCAACACCTCGAAAGCCTTTTCGAGTTGGATGACCTCCTCTGTCCGGGCGTCTCTGTCGCTTATGGGGATGTCGGGGTCCAGGCCCAGACCCTGAATGAGCCGGCCATCCGGGGTGTACCATCGCGCAAAAGTAATAAACAGGCCGCCGCCATTATTGAGCCCCCGGAGGACATTGACGCTACCTTTGCCGAACGTTGTCTCGCCTATGAATACCGCCCTTTCATGGTCCTGCAGCGCTCCCACCAGTATCTCGCTGGCGCTGGCGCTAAACTCGTTGGCCAGGATCACTACCGGGACGGCCTCAATAACATCGTCGTTGCGTCGGACCTGCCAATTAGTCCTGCGTCCAGTACCGTCAATCTCGTACAGCACCAGGCCGTCGTCCACGAACAGGCTTACGACGTCCACGACGGAGCTCAACAGGCCGCCCGGGTTGTCCCGCACATCCAGCACTATGCCTTCGGCGCCCGATTCCACAGCATCGTGGATGGAGTCGCTGAGCTTGTCTGCCGTGTCGGTGAAGAAGTTGACTAGCCGAATGTGGGCGATGCGGTCGCCGGTCTCGCTGCGCACCAGGACGCTCTCCAAGGGTATCACGCCACGCCTGACCCTGATGATGACCGAGTCCAAGTCGCCGATATGCAATACCAGTAGCTCGACTATGGACCCCTTGGGGCCGCGAATCTTGGAGACCGCCTCCAGAAGGCTTAGTCCCAGAAGCGGTTCTCCATCTACCTCGATGATCTCGTCGCCGGGCCGGATGCCTGCATCCTCGGCCGGGCTGCCGACCAGGGGCGCCACCACCATGAGGCCGCCGTCCGGCCTCATGGACACGTTGGCGCCAATGCCTTCAAATCTCCCGAGCAGGTCTTCGTTTTCGATGCCGAATGCTTCGGGAGGCACGTAATTGGTGTGCGGGTCGTTTAGAGCCGTGAGCATGCCTCGAATCGCCGCCTCGGTGAACACATCTGGATCGAAATTCGAACGTTCCACGTGCTCCTGTGTGAGCAACTTCCAGACCTCCCAGACGGTCGCCAGCTCCTCAGGCACGCCGGAAGGCGCCTTGAGAGGTTCGTCCAGCGGGACGATCTGAGGGAGTTGAGGCATATCAACAGCGGCGGCGGCCCCAATATCAGTTTCCGCCGGGGGCGAGGGAACTACCACTGGATCCGGCGTAGCTTGGCATGCCGACACCAGTACCGAACCGGCAATCATCGCCGCGACGGATAGGCGTTTAAGGCCCAAGTTGAATGAAAAAGAATTCACCATGATCCAGGCGGAGCTATCGAAGAATTTGGCAACGCTCCAACCATTCTAACACGCATGCCACAGGATCATGCATGCCTCATTTTTACATAACGCCACTCTATTGGCAGAACTTTCTCCACCGTTTCGGTGCGCCCGATTTGCCTTTGGGGGACACCTTAGAAACCAGGACAGCGGCATCCCAAAACCAGGCAATCTGAAAAGCGGAGACATCCCAGAAAAGGATTTCACATTCGATTGGCAGATGATTTAACGCTGGCTTATGTGGTATATTATTGCCTGTAATCGAAGTGTTTTCTATATCCAGACCGTTTTCAAATTCTTTTCAGCAGACCTCTTTCGCTTCGGCGTCTAGAATGTCCGCTAAAATCGTCGAGCTTGTGCATGGCGCGTAAAGGCAACCGAAAGAGAACACGACTGGTAAGGTCATATCCGGCAAACACCCTGGAGGCCGCCAAGGCGGTGGCCGAGGCAGTGGGCTCCAGCGGGGCCGGAGAGACCGAAGGTTCCATAAACCGCAACGAGCTGGCAACGGCATTGGGGACCACCGCAAAGAGCAGCGCCTTCACGACTATCCTCAACTCCTCGGCTAAATACGGCCTCACCCTGGGCGGATACACGGATGAGCGCATTCGACTTACTTCGCGTGGGCTCTCAATCGTCGCTCCCACCAGGGACAATGAGCGGCGGCAGGCGCTGACAGAGGCCTCGTTGGAGCCCGACGTATTCCGCCAGTTCTACGAAATTCATGACGGCGCAGACCTGCCGGACGACACGTACTGCAGGAACATCCTGCAACGTAACCTGAGCGTCCACGCAGAGCTCACAGGTGAATGCCTGGAAATCGCCAAGGCGAATGGCGTCTTCGCGGGCCTGATAAGAGACAGCCACGGCAAGCTTAAAGTCGACCTGGCTCCTGTCAAGTTGGGCAAAACGGGCACCCACCAGACGGCGGCGCGCACTCCAACGCCAGAACCTGCTCCCACGCAAGGCTACGTGTCTGACGAAGCTGGAAATTCCAACGGCAGAGTCTTCGTGGGCCATTGGGGGGACCCCGACGCGGCGAAGTTCGTAACGAAGACCCTGGCAGACTTTCGCATTCCGTTCGTCTACATGGAAGGGCTGGAGCCCGATGGCCGGCCCGTGCACGCCAAGATCGCGGAGGAGATGCAGAAGTCGGCGGCCGCGATACTCGTATTCACGGAATCAGAAGGCGCCAAAGACGGACCGCGCGATCGGGAGCAGATGCTTTTCCAGCTGGGGGCATCGTCGGTGCTGTTTGGCGACAAGGTAGTGGTGTTCCTGTGCTCAGAGGACAGCGCTGCGGATAGCAGATCTCCCGGGCAGTTGCAGGCCCGCACCGTGTCGTTCAGCAGGGGCAGGTATGATGAGGCCGGCTACAAGCTGATACGTGAGCTTCACCAGTCCGGTATCATTCGAGTCGGCGTTTAGGGCTGCCCAGTCCGGCGGGCAAATCCGACTTCACAGCACGGAGGCCGACCGCGCTAAATCCGCAGCTATGTATTTTACATAACTATTATAGTGCGAACATGCGCCTGACGTTGAACCGCCCCCGCCCTGCGCATTCGGATACCTGGCCGATCATTCGCTAACTGGCGTTGTCCGGAATAAATGCTCCCGCTAACTCGGCCCCTGCAATTTCGTCAGGCTCTTCCATGTCCGACAACAGATCGTCAATGGCGGCCCGCAGTCCATCCATGCCCTCGCCTGTCTGAGCCGACGTGAATACCACCCTGCGCTGGTCCTCCGCCAACTCCTGGATCGGGGGTGTGCCGTTCGGGCTTTCCCCTGAGCTCTCAAGTGGCTCCAGCAGATCGATCTTGTTCAGGACCAGGATACGGGGCTTACTTGCGATGCCCATGTCGGCCAGAATCTTCTCAACAACCTCGGACTGCTCCGC
>JACZVF010000155.1 GCA_022572805.1 Chloroflexota bacterium | reverse complement strand
TGTAAAACCCAGGGTCTACCCCCATTACGTCCCGTTGGCAACGTCTGTTATAATGGCAATGCCGTTATCCTCGCAAAGGCCAAACCTCGTAATTTTTAGGTTAAACCTGTCGGAGAGGAAATGACCGCAAAAGAAAGCGCAGACCAAGAAGTGGCAGCTAACAACGCCATCGATGATATGTCCACCGAAGATCAAGCTGCCGAGAATATCGCTGAAAACCTGTGGGTGATCGAAGGGGTGGAATCTCCCCTAACGCCGTTGCAGTTCCATTACCTAAGCCTATTGAAACGCCTCATCGCGTTGAAGAACGATTACCAGACTGACCCTTCCTACGAAAAGTGGATGATGGACGCCATCAACAAGTCCAGCACATACATCTCCCTGCTACGCAAGGACCCGGATTTACAGAGGCTGAAAAAATCCCTACCACTGAAGTAGTGCAAACGTCAGTCCCGGAGCCGAGAAATCTATTTCTAAGGCTTCTGGAGATCGCTGCGGTGTCCACACGCCTCGGCCTGACCTCCTTCGGCGGGCCTGTGGCGCACATGGGGTACTACCACGAGGAGTACGTTCGGCGACGTAACTGGCTTGACGAGCACACCTATGCCGATCTGGTCGCCTTATGCCAATTCCTACCGGGGCCTGCCAGCAGTCAGGTGGGCATCTCCATCGGAATTGTGCGGGCGGGCCTACTCGGGGGCATTGTCGTTTGGCTGGGGTTCACGATGCCATCGGCCATCGCGCTTATACTGTTCTCATACGGGGTAGACGCCTTCGGAGTTGCGGCGGATGCGGGCTGGCTGCATGGACTCAAGGTCGTCGCGGTGGCCATAGTCGCCCTGGCGGTGTGGGGAATGGCGAAGAGCCTGGCCCCGGACAAACCTCGCGCGACTATGGCGATAATCTCGGCCATCGCGATGATAAGTTGGTCCTCGACCGGACTTCAGGTCGGCGTCATCGTAATCGCCGGACTCGTTGGATGGAGGCTGTTCAAAGAAGAGCAGTCCGTTCCGACACAGAGGGTCAACGTGCCGATAGGCCGCAAGACCGCCGTGGTCAGCCTGGTCTTATTCGGCGCGCTGCTTATTTCCCTGCCATTGGCCCAGCAGGTGGTGCAGAGCGAATGGCTCGAAGTCTTCAACAGCTTCTACCGCTCCGGATCGTTGGTCTTCGGAGGCGGCCATGTGGTGTTGCCGCTACTACAGGCAGAGGTCGTGCCGCCAGGTTGGGTCACCAACGATCAGTTCATCGCGGGATATGGCGCGGCCCAGGCAGTGCCGGGACCTCTGTTCACCTTTGCCGCTTATCTGGGCGCCGCCAGCAGTGGAACGCCAAATGGCTGGACTGGCGGACTCTTCGCCCTGGGCGCAATTTTTCTACCCTCATTCCTGCTGGTGACGGGAACTCTTCCGTTCTGGGACAGGCTCCGCTCCATGTCTGGATTCAGGGGCGCTATTCAGGGCATCAACGCCGCGGTAGTGGGTCTGCTGCTTGCCGCGCTCTACAGTCCAGTTTTCACAAGCGCGATTAATGCCCCCAGAGACCTCGCCCTGGCGTTGGCCGCTTTCGGCCTTCTGGCCTTCTGGAAATGGCCGCCCTGGCTTGTGGTGATTTTGGCCGCGCTGGCGGGCGCGGGCTTGGCTCTTTTGTGATGGCCGCCTGTGCACCCCTGCGAATCCCCATGTATCATGGATAACGCGTCTGCCGAGAGACCGGCTCTTAGGTATATCTAAGGATATTCTCATGACCATAACAATCGCAATCAACGGGAACGACATTAGCGTTAACGAGGGCGCGTCGGTGCTGGACGCCATCAACCAGTCCGGCACGTACATCTCCCAGCTATGCAAGGACCCGGATATGAAGCCCATCGGGGCTTGCCGCACCTGTCTTGTAAACGTAGAGGGCACGCGCGGCTACCCGGCGTCTTGCTCTGTGCCGGCAGCCGACGGCATGAAGGTGTGGACCGACACGCCGGAGGTCCAGGCCATGCGCAGGGGCGTTCTGGAATTGACGCTGGCCATGTTTCCCAAGAACGGCGGCGGTAAAGACTATCGAGAGCTGTCCATAGCCGCGGACCAGCACGGCATCACCGAGCCGCGCTGGGAGGGCCGCGAGCGACCCGAGACCGACACCAGCAGTCCGGTGTTCAACATCGCCATGGACAGCTGCATCCTCTGCCAGCGCTGCGTGCAGGCCTGCCAGGACGGCCACCAGTTCATCGGCGCCATCGATGTGCTGGGAACGGGAACCGAGGGCAAGATCGGCACCTTCATGGACCTGCCGCTGGTGGAGTCGATCTGCACCACATGCGGCCAGTGCCTGTCGGTCTGCCCCACCGGCGCCATAGAGGTGAAGGCGCCCCTTCCGAAAGTAGCAAAGACGGTTGCCACCACCTGTCCCTACTGCGGCGTCGGCTGCGGAGTGCTGGCGCAGGTGGACGAGAACGACCGCATCATATCCATGCTGGATGACCCGGACAACCAGTCCAGCCTTGGCATGCTGTGCGTCAAGGGACGCTTTGGCTTCGGCTTCGTGAACCATGAGGACCGGCTGACGACGCCGCTAATCCGCAAGAACGGCGAGCTGACCCCAGCCTCCTGGGACGAGGCGCTGGAGCTGATCACCGAAAAGCTGGCCCAGTACCGAGGTGACGCCTTTGGGACGCTGTGCTCGGCCAAGGCCACCAACGAGGACGGCTACATCCAGCAGAAGTTCTCGCGGCTGATAATGCAGAGCAACCACATCGACCACTGCACGCGCCTGTGTCACGCGCCGTCGGTTGAGGCGATGCTGACAGCCCTGGGCAGCGGCGCAACCAGCAACTCCTACCAGGACTACGAGGAGGCCGGATGCCTGGTCATCATCGGCTCCGACGCCAACTCCAACCACCCGGTGGCGGCCTCGCGCATGCGCCGCGCCATCGTGGAGAAGGGCGCCAAGCTCATCGTCATCAACCCGCGCCGCATCGAGATGTGCGACTTCGCGGAGATCTGGATGCGGCCTCGTCCCGGCACCGACGTAGCGTTGCTCAACGGCATGGCCAAGGTGATACTCGACGAGGAGCTGGCCGACTTTGATTTCATAGAGAACCGCACCGAGGGCTTCGATGAGTGGCGTGAGACTGTCGACAAGTACAATCTGGAGTACGTCGAGCAGATCACGGGCGTGCCCGCCGACGACATCGCGCAGGCGGCCCGCATCTACGCAAAGCCCGCGTTCAGCGGCTCCTGCCTCATATGGGGCATGGGCATCACGCAGCACACCAACGGCACAGCCAACGCCCACGGCTTGCTGAACCTGTCGTTCGTGGCGGGCCAGCTTGGCAAGCCCGGCGGCGGCATCTCGCCCCTGCGTGGCCAGAATAACGTGCAGGGCTGCGGCGACGCAGGTTGCGTTCCGAACTCATTCCCCGGCTACCAGGTGCTTTCAGACGACTCAGTGGCCAAGTTCCAGGAGGCCTGGGGTAATCACCCATTGCCTCCGGAGCCTGGGCTTGTGATAACCGATATGGTTGAGGCTATGAACAGCGGCCGCATGAAGGCGTTGTACGTCACCGGCGAGAACCCGCTGCTAAGCGAGCCTGACCTCCATCACGCGGAAAAGGCCTTCAAGAACCTGGAGTTCCTGGTGGTGCAGGATATCTTTTTGCACGAGACGGCGGAGATCGCGGACGTGGTGCTGCCCGCCACGACATTCGCGGAAAAGGATGGAACGTTTACCAACAGCGAACGCCGTGTGCAGCGGGTCCGAAAGGCCGTGGAGCCGGTAGGCGAGAGCCGCCCCGACTGGGAGATCATATGCGACCTGGGCCGGCGCATCAGCCGCAAGCTGGCGCTGGGGGCCGAGCAGGAGTTCCAGTACAATCATCCGTCAGAGATATGGGACGAGATGGCACGGCTAACCCCGTCAATGGCTGGAATCTCGTATGACAGGCTGGAGAGAGAAGGCGGCATCCAGTGGCCATGCCCCACTCCGGACCACCCAGGCACGCGCTTTCTGTACGAGCACGACTTCCCGCGAGGCCCCAGGGCCAAGTTCGTGCCCTTCGACCAGGGTCCGCAGGCGGAGGAGATGCCCAGCAAACGCTTCCCGCTGTTCATGAGCACGGGCCGCACACTGTACCACTGGCACGGGGGCACGATCACAAGGAGGTCGGATCATCTCCTGGCCAAGGCCCCTGAGCTGGACATCAGCATGAACGCCGAGGATGGCGACAGGTACGGCGTGGAGGACGGCGAGTGGATTCGCCTGCGCTCGCGACGTGGCGACCTGGAGGGCAGGGCGGTCTACACGGAGAAGATGCGCGCAGGCGAGGTGTTCGTGCCCTTCGTGAAGCTAAAGGAGCACGCCGCCAATTTCCTGACCAACGCCGCGCTGGACCCCACTTCGCGCATCCCGGAGTACAAGGTCTGCGCCGTGAGAATAGAGAAGATTGAAGCCGACAATTGAGGGAAGCAGGATGCCGCTGCACATCAGCGGCATGCCCTAAGAGTTGTCGCAGAAGAACATCCGCCCATCCACACCAGGGGTCAGACCTGGTCTAAATGCCGTGTGGTCCGATTGGGACAGCCGCCGGTGGATTAAGCCCGTCGACAAAGGGTCGGAGTCGACGGCCACGCCATACGACCGCCTTATTTAAGGTGCGCGCCGATTCGTCAGGCTACCTTTGCTATCATTACCTCACAGTCGGTAAACGGAGGACTTAACTTTGGCCAACCTAGGCCAGATGCCCAGGCCAGAGGCAGACCGGTTCATGGGAAAGCGGAAGCTGTTCCTGGTGCCCAACTACGTCTTTCCGCCCGGCATGCCGGAGGAGGCCGAAAAGCTGGCCGAACGCTACTGGTCCGAGGTGCGGGACCACGTGCAGAACCTGGAGCGCTCGCTGGGTCCCGTGCGCCACGTCTTCCACGAGATGCTTTACGAGCAGGGCGACGAGGGCATGAAGCTCATAGAGGCCATGAACCCGCTGGGCTGCAACTTCGTGCGCACCCTTTGCAGCTCCTCGGCCACACTGCAGGTCACCGAGGACCGGTCCACGGTTGAGGAGAACATGGACTGGCAGCGGTGCATATCCGTGGGCCTCATGAGCCAAAAGGTCGCCACTCTGGCCATGGATGGCTTGGAGGAGACTACACAGAAGCGGTACGAGAACATAGGCGCGCGCATTGACGAGACCTTGAAGGAGGACGACAACGGCATACTGTTCATCCGCGAAGACCACCGGGTTCAGTTCCCATCCGACATTCAGGTCTTCTACGTTGCGCCGCCGGGCCTGGACGCTATCAAACGCTGGATGAATCAGCAGCGGAGAAGTTTCTCTCAGCCGCCCGCCCAAGAAGGGCCTGAGGAGACACAGGAGGCAGCCTCAGAAAACGTTCCGGAAACCGCCCCGGAATCCAAAGGTGAGGAGTCATGACTACTCAGACCACTCTGCTGACCTACGATGATTACATTAACGGGCCCGAAATAAAGCAGCGGTACGACATCGTAGACGGAAAGATGATTTTTATGGCGCCGGCACCCACTTTGCGACACCAGCGAATTCTTCGTCTATTGGTTAGAATTCTGGATACCTTCGTTACGGAACAGGAATTGGGCGAAATCTATTTTGCGCCTGCCGACGTTGTGATTCAACGCTCTCCACTACGAACAAGACAGCCGGACCTGCTGTTCGTTAGCAATGAGCGGTCCGAAATATTGGGCGATGTGGTCGAAGGCGGTCCAGACCTGGTGGTGGAGATACTGTCGCCAAGCAATTCCAGGCAGGACATCGCCGACAAGCTAGCCGATTACGCCAACGTAGGCGTTAGGGAATGCTGGCTTGTCTCTCCGGAGGCGCAGACCGTTGAGGTGCTGGCGCTAACCGAAGGAGCATGGCGGCGCACCTCTCTTCACGGGCAAGGCGACCCTATACACTCCAATATTTTCGATGACCTGGAAGCCGGGGTTTCCCAGCTTTTTGTATAGTTGGTGTCGCTGGTATAAAATTCTCCCGCACGAAACCGACAGCAGGAGAGTTAAATGGCCGACACCAATGGCAAGCCCCTACGCAGTCGAGAGTGGCTCGACACCCCCGAGCTTTACGGCTGGCTGCGGCAGGCGGCCTTCAAAGCTCAGGGCTTCGGGGAGCCGGCTTTTCAGAACAAGCCCATCATAGGAATCTGCAACACCTGGAGCGAGCTGACCCACTGCAACGCCCACCTGCGCGGCCTGGCCGAGGCGGTCAAGCGCGGCGTTTGGCAGGCGGGCGGCTTCCCGTTGGAGTTTCCTGTCATGTCGCTGGGCGAGTACAACATGCGCCCTACTACTATGCTCTTCCGCAATCTGATGAGCATGGATGTGGAGGAGTCAATTACGGCCAACCCCCTGGACGGCGTAATCCTGCTGGGCGGCTGCGACAAGACGACCCCGGCGCTGCTCATGGGCGCTGCCAGCGCCGACATCCCGGCCATTCTAGTTACAGGCGGACCGCAGCTCAACGGCAACTGGCGCGGCGAGGAGCTGGGTTCATGCACCGACTGCCGCCGCTACAGCGTCGAGTTGCGCGCGGGCACCATCACCGAGGAGGAATGGGCCGAGCTTCAGAACTGCATCGTGCGCAGTCCCGGCCAC
>JACZVF010000154.1 GCA_022572805.1 Chloroflexota bacterium | reverse complement strand
GAATTGGCACCGCGGATAGAAGGGCCTTGGTGTAGGGATGCAGCGGGTTCTCGTAAAGCTCCGTGCGGTCCGCGACCTCCACGATGTGGCCCAGGTACATCACCGCCACGCGGTCGCTGATATGCCTGACCACGGACAGATCGTGGGCGATGAACAGGTACGTGAGACCAAACTGCTCCTGCAGCTCCTCCAGAAGATTAATCACCTGCGCCTGAATGGACACGTCCAGGGCAGATACCGGCTCGTCGCACACGATGAAGCTTGGTTTTACCGCCAGGGCGCGGGCTATGCCGATGCGCTGACGTTGCCCGCCGCTGAACTCGTGGGGGTAGCGGTCCGCCATGTAGGGGTTCAGACCCACGATCTGCAGCAATTCCGACACCCTATCTCGAAACTCGCCCTTGCCGGAGGTGAGCTTGTGCACGATAAGGGGCTCCCCGACGATGTCACCGCAGGTCATGCGAGGGTTTAGGGAGCCATAGGGGTCTTGGAATATGACCTGGACCTTCTTGCGCATCTCCCGCATCGCTTTGCCGCCAAGCATATTGAGGTCCTGGCCCTCGAACATTATCTCGCCCTCGGTGGCCTTGTAGAGCTGTAGTATGCAGCGGCCGGTCGTGGTCTTGCCGCAACCACTCTCTCCCACCAGGCCAAGCGTCTCGCCCTTGCGGATAAAAAAGCTGATGCCGTCTACGGCTTTCACGTCCGCGATCTTGCGCTGAAAAATCACCCCCGATGTAACTGGAAAGTACATCTTGAGGTTCTTGACCTCCAGCAGGATCTCATTGTCCTTTACGTCCCGGGCCCCACTAAGACTTTGCGTCTCTACCATCTACCAATCCCCTTCCGCCGGTTGCTTTAGCTGGATGCCTTCGCCAATTCCGGAAGCTCGGCAAATCTCCAGCAGGCTGTCGTGTGCTTATCCGTGAATTCCATCAGGCCGGGCTCCTCCTGCAGGCACTTTTCGAATACATATGGGCAGCGCGCCGCGAAAGCGCAACCCTGAGGCATGTTCACCAGGTTAGGCGGCAATCCCTCGATGGCCTGAAGCTTCGTCCTCTGGGTCTCGTCCAGACGCGGTACCGATGCAAGTAGGCCCATGGTATAGGGATGCCTGGTATGGTGATAAATATCGACAGCGCTGCCTGTCTCTATTATCTTGCCGGCGTACATGACAACAACCCTGTGAGCGTACCGGGCGACCACGCCGAGGTTGTGTGTAATGATGATTAACGCCGTGCCGAACTCGTCGGCAAGCTGCTGCATCAACTCCAGGATCTGCGCCTGAATGGTCACGTCCAGCGCGGTGGTCGGCTCGTCCGCGATAATCAGGCGAGGAGTGCAGCTCATCGCCATGGCAATCATGACTCTCTGACGCATTCCGCCGCTGAACTGGTGAGGGTAGTCTTTTAGCCTGTTGGCCGCGTCTGGAATGCCGACACGCTGCAAAAGTTCGGCTGCGTGGTCCAGCGCCTGCCGCTTGGTCAAGTTCAGATGCAATTCCGCGGTCTCCGTGAGCTGTCTGCCAATTGTAAGCACAGGATTAAGCGACGTCATCGGCTCCTGGAACACCATGGAAATCTTGTTCCCACGAATGTTGCGCATTTCGGCGTCATCCAGCTTTAGCAGGTCCTCCCCTTCGAAGATGACCTCGCCGCGAACGGTCCTACCCGGTGGGTCGGCGACCAGGCGCATTATCGAAAGCGCGGTTACGCTCTTGCCGCAGCCGCTTTCACCGACCACGCCCAATACCTCCCCCTCATCGATCGAGTAACTGATGCCGTCAACGGCTTTCACAACGCCCTCTTGAGTGAAGAAATGCGTCGCCAAGTCCTTGATCTCAAGTAGGGGCATACACTCTCCTTCTGGAAACGCCTGTCGGGTTAGATGTGCCCGCCGTCCAATGCCTTACCCGTTAGATGCAGACCAGCCGCGAATTGTCGTGGTCCGGCTTTCGGCATAGTATCTTTGAGAGGATGGGGCAGGGCAGGCTACCCGAATTTTAGTTGGCATATTGTAGCCAAGGCTTATCGGTAACGCAACCAACCGGGCAGCACAGGACATATCGCTTAATCACCAGGGCGTTGGCCGTCGCACTGATGGCCGCTATCGAACGCGGCACTATACCTGGGGCGTACAGGTGCAAGCCCCAGGGAATGCCACAGATGGGGATTTAGTGTAAGGGTCAGGCTATGCGACAGTGCCTACCTTGGTGGGTTCAAGGGTGCCGTCTTGCTGCGCCTTGCAGGCCGCCACAATTAGGTCCACGGCGTAATCCCGTGACACGTCACTGGTATTGATTACAAAGTGGAAGAGAGAAGGATCGTCGGAGTCATCAATATTGAAGAACTTCTTGAAGTAGTAATCCCGGGCCCTATCTCTTTCATCAATAACGCGGGCGGCGTCGTCGTGTTCGAGCCGCTCTCGTGCCATGATCGTGGCAATCCGGTCTTCCAGCCGAGCCTCAATGCCGACTCGCAACACATTAGGCATATCCCTCAGGATGACGTACGCGCCCCTACCGACGAAAACAACATTGCCTCCCTCGGCCATTTCGGTGACTACCTTCTGGATTGCTTCGATGTAGGTATCGTCCTCCAGCTCGTGTCCCCTGGTTATGGTAGCCTGCGGAATGTCCTCGTACTCCTCCGTTAGGAATGCAGCCACACCGGGGCCAAAGTAGGGATCGCCACCCGCGCCCGTCACAGCGGACCGCTCCAGAATGCGCTGTAGCAGCCGGGACAGGCGCTCGCCCCTGGTCGGCGGCCTCTCTTCACGCTGGTGAAGGGCCTCCACCGTCGCACCCACGTGCCTTGCCACGTCTGCAAGTATCAGTCTGTCCACGTAGTCCGCGTTCAGGGCTTGCGCCACTGCCGGCCCCAAGTCTCTGGAGCCGCCGCCGGAAAGTCCACCCAGTGTAATGATAGACATGACAAACCTCCATCCTAAAGAAAGGCGTTCCGATCAGGGAATCCTCAGGACTTACCTGTCAAACCTCAACTCCACTTCGTGTACATTACCGCATTACGTCGATTATTCCAACCTGAATCGAATTACGAGGCACGCGGTCAAACCTCGGCGCCCTTCCAAGCGGGATTAATGCGCGTGCCGGGTTCCATCAAATCAGCCAGCTCTGCCAGCGCATAGCGGTACCGGCTCATTAGCAAAGTGAAGCAGGCCTTGTATATATGGAGGCCTATTCTGGTTTCCAGTTCGCAAAGCTCCAGAAGCCGCACCCTGGACATAGTATAAGCCTCAATGTCGGTGATGGCCTCATTTGTAGTCAAAAGCGTCGGCGGCTCCATGAAGATGGCCAGCGGAAAGGTTTCCTTTTCGTACAGCGTTCTCACTACGACGTCTGATTCCCGAGACCCGGTGCTCACCTTCAGCTCGCCGGTACGCAAAACGTATAGCTTTGCGCCCCTTTCATCCCGCGTGGTGAGACGCTCCCCCGCCCCAAAGGTCTCCTCTTCGCAAAGCGCGGCGATGCGGAGCAGGTGTCGCTCAGAAAGTCCTCGGAATACGTCTACTTCCTGTAAGAAGCGACTAATATGTTCGACGTTGACGCGATAAACCATCTCACCCTCTATCAGCCATGCCCACTAACTTTATCGCCGAGCCCAGTGAGGTCACACTCTTATCAGTATATTTGTTCTTATGCGGATTGACGGGTAACCGGCAGGAATTTATCTCTGGGAATCCATATCAGGACCGGAACCGATTGGCCTGGAGGCCACGTTTTTGGAATATCAACAGACTTGGTTGGCCGTTAACTCCGCCGGTACATTATGGTATTGAAAAGAAATCCAGCAACTCGCCCGTCATTGCAGCGGGACCAGTCACCTGGATTTCATGATGGCAAATGGATACGGTTTTGTCAACATCTTAAACACATTCTTAACCGTTTTCGAAACATTATCCAATGAATGAACGGTTAATCACGACATTTAATACATGTAGTCGACTTCACCGTATGTCTATGTGTTTAATGGATGTAAAGCCTTCTTCATCTCTTCGACGTGCTCATTCCAGTGGTTGGCGATGCGTTCCAGCCGCTGCACAGTGGACATTTCCGCTCCGCTGCCGCTGATGAGGACCACCGCGTTGGCGTCCGGCGTTGAACGGGCCGCGCTAATGAGACCCTCCTGAATAGGGTTTAGCTGCTCGATAAGCTGAACAACGCTCTGGCCGGCCTGGCGGCCCACCGAGCGGGCGTTCATCTCGTCGGTGGAGGCGTAGATGCGAAGGGCCTCTCCGCCGGCAGCCACGGATGTCATGCCGTCCAGAGTTGCCTGGTGCCAGTAGATCATGTGACAGAGGACCTCACGGGGCGTCCACAAATCCAACCGAGCTTCCGAGTCTGAGTTGGCCTCGAAGAAGGCTACTGCGGACTGCACGGCCTGCTCCACGGATGAAATCAGTTTCTCTATATTCTGTTCGGTCACCATTAAAGTCCCCCATGTCGATAAGATAGCTTTCCACGCTGCCGGGCATAGCCCATGAGCCGCGTCAGTACTCAATCAGCGATATCAGGCCGTATCCGCCCAACATCGCTCTGCCGTTCAGCTCGCTGAGCTCTATGAGCACCGACAACCCTGCGATTTCGCCACCTGTCTGCTCAACCAGCCTGGCCGCCGCAGCCATGGTCCCGCCAGTGGCCAGCAGGTCATCCACTATCACAACCCTATCGCCTTCGGAGATGGCATCCACGTGGACCTCGACTGTATCTGTGCCATACTCCAGGTCGTAAGTTACCGAAAGGGTCTTGTATGGCAGCTTGCCCCGCTTGCGAATCGGCACCAGCGGCTTGCCCATCTCGTAGGCCATGGGGGCCGCAAAAAGGAAGCCCCTGGCCTCAATGCAAACAATTGTATCGGGATCAAGCGCCGCGCACCTTTTTCCCATCTCCTTGATTGCGTATCGTAGCGCCGGCGGATGGCTGAGAAGCGGCGTGATGTCCTTAAACAGGATTCCCGGCCGTGGGAAATCCGGTACGTCCCTTATATAATCCCTAAGGTCCATAGGTCCCTTTTGTCTGATTTACCTTCTATCATTTGTCCGCGGGTTTCGGATATTTCCTCATGAGGCGCCACCCCAATAACTCCGCTCCAAAATCATAGTGCTGTTCCACGGCGTGGTCAAGTGAGGCTTTACGTCTAGTCCATCCGGCGCAGCCACCGGGGTTAGTGCCGGATGTTGAAGCCGATTGATCCTGAAATCTTGATGTTGTCATCCTGGCGATTTCACGAGGTGACCCAAACGCCACCATAGAAGGGAGGTCGTGGCGCAAGATCAGGACGTTAACGCCGGTTTTCAGGACATGCACAACGCGGCTGCGGAGACGCGCATTGAACAAGGTCGGCGTGGGGCCCGCTTGGGGGCCTCGATTCCTAAGGGGGCGTTCGAGGCTACATGAGTCCCCCTGTTGGTATCTGGCGAGAACTTGCTCCCCTACCCTGCCAATGTTAAGTTTGCTCTACACGGCACCTCATCGACACAGGGGTCTGGCCAACACGTGCGTGGCCTCACCTCCCGGAGAGATTGATGGCAATCCTGGACATTTTCATCCCCGGACGTGCCAAGGCGAACCTGTCCACCAAACTGGCCGTCGTCAAGGGGCTGGCCGTGTCGCATGGCGGGAAATCCGGCCTGTTGGACGAGCGCATGGCCCTGTGGGAGGCCTGCTGCGACGGGGCGGCGGACCTGGTGACCCAGCTTTTTATCGGCAACTGGGAAAAGCAGATAAACTGGGGATTGAAGAAACGTCGGCGCAAGCTAAACCAGCCTCGCCTGACCGCGATCTACTGGTGGATGCTGCTTTACCAGCTTGTAATTCTCCGGAATCGTGGCCTGCAGGGCCTAGATAAGGACGAGGAGTTCGACAGCCTTCGCGGCGTGGCCTTCGACTTCATGGAGGCGTTGGCGTCCTCTCCTGATAACGTTGTGCAAAATCCAGGTCCGTGGGAGAGCAATTGGGAGCGGCAGGTGTCTCTGGAGGCCGCGTTGGCCCTTTACGACCGTGTAATGCAGGTGTTGGGTCTTCGGGTGGATTTTGAGGCCCGTATAACCAGGGTGTCTCTGTTTACGTCCGCGTCCGAGAAGGCCTACGACGTGAATATCGCAGAGCCGATAGCCAGGCGCCTCGGCAGCGATTAAACAGGCATTGCCTGAATTGCTGGGGCCGGACTGCGCGCCTGCCGCCGGCGCTAAATTATAGAAAAATGGACTGCAACGGCGCAGAGCAAGGAGATCCAAAAGACATGAAGATAGCCGTTATGGGCGCCGGGGGCGTAGGTGGTTACTTCGGCGGGCTTCTGGCCCGCGCCGGGGAGGACGTTACCTACATAGCCAGGGGGGAGCACCTTCGGGCCATCAAAGAGCGCGGCCTGCGAGTTGTCAGCGAGCTTTCCGGCGAGTTCGTCGCAGGAAATGAGGCCACGGACAACCCCGGCGACGTCGGACCCGTAGACCTGGTGCTGTACACGGTGAAGATGTACCACAACGACGATGCAATACCACTCATCGCGCCCCTGGTTGGCGACGGCACGGTAGTTCTGACGGTGCAGAACGGCGTCGACAACGGCGAGAGGCTGGTGGAGGCTTACGGCGAGGCGAACGGAATGGTTGG
>JACZVF010000153.1 GCA_022572805.1 Chloroflexota bacterium | reverse complement strand
TGAGCGCGCCGATAATCTCGCTCTGGCTGGGCAACGGCTCGTTCCCCAGTTCGTATAGCCTTTGTACCTCGGCATCCCATTCGGTGTTCAGCGCTTTGACCTGCTCTCGGTAATTGTCGGAAACCCTGTATTCGGGCAATGCCTCGCTCAGGGCCTCGATTGCAGCTCTCGCGTCGCCGACCAGTGGAACCCCGGAGTGCTTGTGGGCGTCGAACGCAGCGATGTTGATATTCACGAACCTGACGTCCGGATGTTGGAATGCGGTCTTCGATGCCGTCGTGAAATCTGAGTACCTGGTGCCGATTCCGATCACCAGGTCTGCGTCGCGGGCTATGATATTCGCTCCCGCCGTTCCGGTGGCGCCTACCGCACCAAGGCTAGAGGGATGATCGAACGGGAGAGCGCCTTTGCCGGCCTGCGTCTCGGATACGGGAATGCCCGTCTGCTCCGCAAGCTCGCGCAACGCCTCCGTCGCCTCGGAGTAGATAACGCCGCCCCCGGCGACGATCAGAGGGCGATTTGCAGACGTAATCAGTTCAACGGCCCGCCCCAGAGCCGACCTGTCGGGCACCGGCCTGCCGATGTGCCAGATGCGGCGCCTGAAGAAGTCCTCCGGGAAGTCCCAGGCCTCCGCCTGCACGTCCTGCGGAAGGGCCAGTGTCACGGCTCCGGTCTCGGCCTGGTCTGTGAGTACCCGCACCGCCTCCACCGCCGACCCCACAAGCTGCTCCGGCCTGTTGATGCGGTCCCAGTATTTGGACACTGGTCTGAATGCGTCGTTTACGGATACGTCTTGTGACCAGGGGTGCTCCAGTTGCTGCAACACGGGCGCCACGTGTCTGGTCGCGAAGGTGTCGCCGGGTAAAAGAAGGACAGGAATGCGATTGATGGTGGCCCCCGCGGCCCCAGTGATCATATTCGTAGCCCCTGGGCCAACGGATGAGGAACACGCAAGGGTCGAAAGGCGATTATTCATTTTGGCGAAACCAGCCGCCGAATGCACCATGGCCTGCTCGTTGCGGGAAAGGTAGTAAGGCATGCGGTCGCTGTACTGCTGAAGGGCCTGCCCGACACCAGCGACGTTGCCGTGCCCGAATATTCCGAATACCCCGGCAAAGAAGCGGCGCTCGACACCGTCCCGCTCAACGTACTGTTCGGAAAGGAATCGTATCAAAGCCTGGGCCGTCGTCAGGCGTTTGTTTCCCATGTGGCTTACCTTCCCAGGCTGACGTCTGATTTCTCAGCCGATATCGTGGCAGTCCCAATTTTTTGCTGGAGACTGGTTAGAAACTCAAGGCTTTCGATCACGTCGAGGACGGGCCCCTCTCCCAGGCTGGGCTCCTGGCTTATCGCGACATCCTGCTCCAGCACGTACCAGCCCTCGTAACCAGCCAACTCAAGCCTTGTAATTATATTCTCGATGTCGATATCGCCCTGTCCTAAGGGCCGATACAAGCCTTGTTTGATCGCGTCCTGGTAGGATACCGCTCCCTGCCTGACCTGAGCTGCAAGGGCCGCGTCCAGGTCTTTCAGGTGTACGTGAAGGACCTTATCAGGGGCCAGAGAGACCAGGTCAATGGGGTCGTCACCCGCCAGGGCAAGGTGTCCGGTGTCGAGGCAGATGCCTATATCCGAACCCTCGATTGCCTTCAGGCTGTCTCTCGCAGTTTCAACGAACGTTCCGAAATGGGGATGCAACACGGCCTGAAGTCCGTTCGCTCCCGCAACCTCTTCAACGATCTTCAATGCTTCTGTAACCAGACTCCAGTCGTCGTCCTTCAGGCTGAGGCGTGACTGGTAGTCTGTGGTGGGGCCTGCAACGGCAAGCACCACAAACTCAGCGCCGGCGTCCTTGAGGCGAGAGAAAGTTTCGTTCAGACTTTCAGCGGAATCGATCATGCCCCCGGGGAAACGTAACGTGATGGGAACGAATCCGGCCATTATCGAAAAGTCAGAGCTGTGCATACCTTTTATGACTCTCGGATCGCACGCGAAATAGCCGTTGGGGCCCAGTTCAGAGGCCTGGAGGCCGAGGGACCTCATTTCCGCGAACACCCGTCCGGGCTTCATCTGGTGTCCCCAGCCGGGGACTTCGCTCACTCCCCACGAAATAGGGGCTGCGGCTATTCGTTCAGTCATCGGATTCATAATACCTCCTCCAGAGACACGGGGCGTTTTTCATGCAACGACTTCGTTGCCGCCAAGGCAATTCGAAGTGCCTCCCGCGCATCCCTGCCGGTGCAAGGGCTTTCGATCTCACCTTTGGCCATCGAAAGGAAGACGTTCAGCTCTTCACGGTACGCCGGGGTGAACCTGTCTATGAAATCTCGATATCCCGGCTCCGTCCCTGAACGCTCGTCCTTCCCCAGAATGCGGATGGGAGTCCGCCCATCAATTCCGGCGACGACGCTGTCCTTCGAGCCGGACACCTCCAGTCGAACGTCGTAGCCAAGCGGATCATGGCGCAGGCCCGAGAGAATGGCCAGTGCGCCGCCTGTCAGGCGAAGAATGGCGGCGGCTGTGTCGACGTCATCCGCTTCGCTGAACGCCTTGTTGCCCGTCAGGACGGAGCCTGTGGCGTACACCTCTTCGACCTCCCGACCGGTGACCCATCTGATTATGTCGAAGTCATGCACCATCATGTCTATGAAAACCCCACCGCTTACTTTCAAGTACTGGTCGGGTGGTGGGGAGGGGTCGTGGGTGGCAAGTCTAGCCGAGTACAGCGTTCCCAACTCGTTGGACTGCAACATTCGTCGAATCTCGGCAAAGCCCTTATCGAATCTTCGTTGAAAACCAATTTGCAAGGGGATACCAGCGTCGTCCACAGCCTTCAAAACATCGTCAGTCGACTTCAAGTCCAACGAAATGGGCTTTTCGCAAAAGACAGGGAGCCCGGCGTCGGCTCCAAGACGTATCAGTTCGGCGTGCGTGTCCGTTGCAGTGGCGATGACCAGGGCGTCAGCCCAGTCCGCAAGCTCGGCGGCGCCGGCTGCCGTGCTCGCGCCGACGGAGCCCGCCAGCGACTCCGCACGCGCCGCGTCTACATCCATGATGCGAAGACACGAGACCTGCGAGTTCGATGCCAGCGTTCTGGCATGAAAATCTCCGATACGGCCGGCGCCCAGTAGTCCTACTTTCATTTGCGACTCCTTGCCGATTCAACCCAACCCATGAAGAGCGCCATCGTCCCTTTTGTGGCCGCAAGGGAGGCATCGAATTGAGATGGTGTGTCGTTGGCGGACCTACAGCCGTCAGGCCGCGCCAGATCCGTTTTCTTCCATGGAATAGTGGTGGTACTCGTCGCCCTGGCCGGAACCGTGGCCGTAGTAATGCCACTTCGGGAAGTTGAAATCTGCGGTGACAGAGCAAGGTTTAAACAGCACAACCTGGAGAAAGGAGTCCAGGTCCGGCACGTTGTACACGTTCGTTTCGAATCCCCAATCGCTGAGCTTGCTCAGGACCTGAAAGAGCTCCGGCCTGCCCCATTCGATGGAAAATCTGCTTACCCCCTGGGAGCTAAGCCTCGATAGCAAAAGCCTGACTTCCTCTGGCGCATCGTCGAGCCGCTCGATGTGAGAGTCGATGGGGCACTGGATAATCGCTGTAGGATATGCCCGTCGGAGCTTCTCAAAACCATCTTTTTCCAGCACCTCCACGTTGCCGTTAAACCACAGTCTTTGTCCCTCAATTTTCATGCCCTCTTCGTTGAGCATTCCAACGACTCTATCCACCACGGGCCCACCTTCTTTGAAGTCGAGCTTGATGGATTTTTCGAACCTGATAAGCCGCCGGATCACCTCATCCAGCTTGAGGACGGGGCCAAACTCAGCCTCTTCGTCCGGGGTTGTGGAGTCGTGACGCAATATCAGTTCACCTGTGTCGCCGTCCGTGCGGACGTCTATCTCTGCCCACTCGACGTCGGAGCCAAGAAATTGACGAAGGTTTGCCCTGTCGTTGACACCGTGCCAAACAAATTGAACGTCATCAGGCAGATCGTCCTCGGCTGCCAGGTCGGACAGTATGTAGTCGCTTCCACTGGCAGAGCAGTAAGGCAGGTCGCCGCATTCGGACTCGAATAGCGTGTGTGCGTGAAGCGGCAGGATTTCTTCACAGCCGTCCAACTCGAAAACGGCTGCCAGGTTGGCAGGCTCGTTATCCACCATCGCGAACACTCTGAATCCACTGTCTCGAAAGTGACGGACGCCGTCCGCCTTTGACCGTGCGACCCCCTGTTCCCAATCGCCGGGATTCATGTACAGGTGCTCACTGCTGAAAGAAACCCTGAAGTCCTCCCCGATTGCGTTCAGGGAGCGCAGTGTATCCGCCCTCAAGTATTCCGGCCGGCCGGTGTTCAGCCCGACCACTACGTTGGGCTGCATTTGGAACCAACGTATGATTTCCATTACCCCGGCGAACGGCCTGTGGGCCTCCATCAGTGAGCTGGGCAGCCATCGATGGTCGCACCAGAAATCAAGAATGCGCTGGTGCTGGTCTTTCGGTATTCGCAGCTGGTCCAGAAGCTCATTTACATGATTTTCGTGGACCGTAATGTCGTCAACCTTGAGGTCCTGAAAGAACTCGGTGTCGTGAACCCGGTCAAACTCACGGAGCACGTATTGGATAAGAGTGCGCATATCGACAATGGTGCCGTCGATGTCAAAAAGAATCATGAGGGTCTCTTGGGGGTGCAGACGCTTGGTCTTTTCGAAGTGCAGCGCCAGCCTTTTCATCCAGTTCGCCATACTATCGCTCCCGGTTAATCGATCACACCTTGGGTGTCACCACACGAGCCCGGTGAGTGCTGCGAATCCCAACCATCAGGCTGCCCCCGGGCTACTGATGTTCGTGAATTGGAATGCAGACGCCATGCGCTTGCCCTTTCTTGACACCGGCACGATCGAGCCGGGCGTGTTGCGTAACCAGCACCTGGCTTGGTGCTTTGTATACTTAGGTGCCGAATGGCACTGCTTCGGTTCGGAAGCGTGTGAATGGCCCTGTCCCGTTGCCGTCGCTTGGCATTGTCCGATGGCCATCAAATTGGCTCCAAGACAGCTCAGTATACCGGATGTCAGGCATGTCTTATATTACGATGTAGAGGTTTAACGTCTGTCGAGTCATCGATTATGCAGGCCGTGGGCACCAATACCGACGCGCCGGCCAGGTTGGCCCAGAGGGCATCCTAAGGACGTTCGCAATCATCAAACATGATGTCGCATTGCGTGAGAGGAGTGCAGATATGACGGGTGGGAATGTCGGGTCCTTCGAGGCGTTTAGGAAGTCATTTAACTATGGGTCCCGCACGGACCTGCTGTTCAAGTTCGTGGGGTCCCCAAACGTCAGCGATGACGAAGCCGCCGATTTTTTCCAGGGGCTGCTGGCGCGGCTAGGCGATGCCGCGGATACGGGTGATTTTTCCGATGTGCTCCAGCACGTTTACGATGCCCAGGTGGCGGGCTACACTCCAAAGGAGCAGACGGGAAGCTCCTCAGGCTTCAGCTATGACACCGCGCCCTGGACGCCGATGGCCAAGCCCCTGTCCGAGTCCAAGGTTGCCCTCATATCGGCGGGAGGCCTATACGTTCACGGCGACGACCCTCTTGGCCCTGATAGCCCAACGCAGGCGGAGGCCATCGACAGAATAGGCGAGTTTTTGCGCTCAGCCCCAGTGCTGTCTTCGATTCCTCTCAATACCCCTCCGGATGAAATCCGCGTCAGGCATCCTGGGTACGACATAAGGGGAACACTCCGGGACTACAACGTGGTGTTTCCCATTGACCGGCTTAAAGAGCTGTCGGATGAGGGCGCCATCGGGGAGCTGTCCGATGAGAACTACTCTTTCGTTGGCGCCTCCTCTCAGAAGCGGCTTCTTGCGGAGGGTGCGCCGTTATGGGCCGAAAAATTAAAGGATAATGGCGTGGACGCAGTGCTGCTGGTCGCGGCTTGACCAGTCTGCCATATGTCCGTCGGACATACAGCCAGGGTCCTTGAGGAGGCAGGATTATCCACGGTCTGCATTTTCATAAGGGCCTTCCGCCATCACGCAGAAAACCTGAAGCCCGCGAGAACTTTAATCACAAGGCATCTGCTGGGCAGGACCGTTGGCCCCCCTGGCGACACGGATCGACAGCGTGAGGTGGTAATGGCAGCCCTGGGCCTTCTGGAGGTCTCTACCGAAGGGCCGTCCATCGTGGAATTTGCCGATGAGCACTTGCTGGAAAAACAGGCTAAGTCTGGGGCGTGACCGGGGCAATTCTTCGAGGATAGTGGGAGGCGAGCTTGTCCTTCAGTGAAACGTTCGATTTCGGGACCATTTTTTACGTCGGTTACGCTGTGTACATTGGTGTAGCTTCGGCGGTGTCCATTTTTTGGATAGTATTCACCCGCAAGTATCCTCAATTACTTAGGGATTCAGCAACCGGGGCCGTGGGGACTGTCCTGAATATCCAATACAGGCTGGTGTACTCGCTACTGAAGATGGGGAGGTCACCTGCCGGTCTGCCCCCGGTGCGGCCCAGTTACAGGCAGATATTCACGATTGCGGGTACCACAGGTGTCGCCGTGGCTACGTTAAGCGGAATTATCGTGGTTACGTTACAGTGGATAGAAAGCCTTTTTTTGAGTCCACCGTAGCCTTCAGCTCCCGCACAGAACCGCATA
>JACZVF010000017.1 GCA_022572805.1 Chloroflexota bacterium | reverse complement strand
GAGGAGCGGTTTTATGGCTAAGACCAACCAGCAAGATCTCCAAGGACGATTAGCCTTTCATTAGTTGCTTATAGTGGGTGCGCAGACAGCGGGTACACAGGCTCAGCCTACGCACCTCCCCGTCCTCATATAAAGTCATCTTTTGCACATTTGGAAACCACCGGGTGCGCGTGCGGCGCTTTGAGTGGCTGACGTTGTTGCCGGATTGACCGGACTTATTGCACCTTTCGCAAACGGCCATAATGCACCTTTGACTAATGTATACTGGTTAAGCAGAATCGGAGTCGAATCCCTTCGCACACCGCTCCGAACCCCACGTTTCGCCCGCATTTAGCCCGCACGAGCTATCGTGAAATGCATAACAAAGATAGCATACCAACAAACAAACGGCAACGCTTATGAGCCAGTCATCGAGCCCACATCAGGCCTCGAAATCGCTGAATGGCGCAGAGCTTTTTTCCATGTTTTCGGCGGCCGCCAAGGCGCTCCGAAGACACGCGGATGTGGTTAACCGCCTGAACGTCTACCCGGTGCCCGACGGCGATACGGGGACCAACATGCTGCTCACTATGGAGCGGATGCTGGACTCAGCCTCCCGGGCCCGCACGGCGTCCGCGTCCCAGATGGCCAACGCGATGTGGGATGGCGCGCTTCGGGGTTCCGGCGGCAACAGCGGCGTCATACTTGCCCAGCTATTCAAGGGCATGTCCGTCGCGTTTGAAGGCAACGACCGGATAGGCGCGACGCACTTCGCGGATGCGCTGTCACAGGGTCGAGACTTCGCCTACTCGGCGGTCGGCAACCCTGTGGAAGGCACAATGCTCACCGTTATGACAGAGGCTGCGTCAGCCGCCAGAGAAAGCGCACAGAGCACAGGCACGTTACTCCAATTAATCCAGGCATCTTGCGAAGCCGCGGAGAGGGCCGTGGAGAACACCCCGAACCTGCTGGCAACACTTCGAGAGGCGGGCGTGGTGGACGCCGGAGGACTGGGCCTTTGGCTGGTACTGGAGGGCATACGCCTGCACCTCAACGGCGAGGATGCGGCCACAAGCGCAGAGCTGCCCGGCTTCGTGGATACCTCCGACGCAGCGGCCGGGTCCGCCCTGAATTTTCTACATTCCACGGCAGAGGAGGAGTACGGCAACTGCACGCAATTCACTATCGAAGGGCCGGCGTTGAGTGTCGACGCCATCATCGCGGCGATGAAGAAAATGGCCACGTCTACCGTGGTTGTAGGCGACGGCAGCCTGGTAAAGGTGCACGTCCACACTGAAAGCCCGGACGAAGTTCTGGGGTATGCGCGCGGTCTTGGCGCCGTAGATCAAGTTCGAATACAAAACATGGACGAGCAGCGACGCGATTATGCCGAGGCGTGGCGCAGGACGGCCGCCGAGACCAGCAACTCCGGGCAGGCGCTGGTGGCAGTCGTGGCCGTTGCCTGGGGAGAGGGCCTGGTGCGAATATTCAGGGAGCATGGGGCGACCGTTCTCATCGCAGGCGACACCATGAACCCCAGCGTGCAGGAGATAGCGGACGCCGTTGATGCAGCCCCATCTTCCAATGTGATCTTCCTTCCCAATAACCGAAACATCTTGCCCGCCGCCGAACAGGCCACTGCGGTAACCAGCAAGACGGTAACGGTAGTGCCTACCGCGAGTATTCCGGAGGGCATCGGGGCGCTTCTGGAATTCGTCCAAACGCTGTCATTGGCGGACAACGCGGAAAGCATGACTGAGGCCATCTCCAAAGTACGATGCGGCGAGGTTTGCTCAGCGGTACGCTCCGTGAAAATAGACGGAGTCGAAGCCGCGGAGGGACAGATAATAGGCCTGCTCGATAAAAAGATGGTGGTCTCCGGCGACGATGCAGGCGCCGTGCTGGTGGACCTTCTAAGGGCGGCCATCACCCCTGAGTCTGAGCTGGTGACGCTTTACTG
This sequence comes from Chloroflexota bacterium, assembly GCA_022572805.1. Classification (GTDB taxonomy): domain Bacteria; phylum Chloroflexota; class Dehalococcoidia; order Lucifugimonadales; family JADFKI01; genus Casp-Chloro-G4. The sequence continues at coordinate 22,085 of JACZVF010000017.1, read as the reverse complement.
GGGCGGGCCGATGGGCGAGGAAGAAGCCGAGCTTGCGGCTGAATCTGTGAGTGACCGCTTCGGGCATGTGGAGGTCGAGCTTCTGCCCGGGGGACAGCCCCACTACCATTTCATCGTATCCATCGAGTAATTCGTGCCGATTTCCCGGTAGAGACAGTATGCGCCTGGCTAATACGCAATCAAATCTGGAGAAGCCATTATGCCGGTAAAGATCGTAACCGATAGCACAGCGGACATCCCCTCCGAGCTTGTTCAGGAACTGGGTATCGAGGTCGTGCCTCTCAAGGTGCGCTTCGGCACCGAGGAGTTTCTCGACGGGATTGACCTGTCCGCGGAGGAGTTCTACAAGCGGTTGGTGGACGGTCCTACATTGCCAACGACATCACAGCCCTCTGTGGGTGAGTTCGTGGAGGTCTACGAGCGCCTGGGCAAAGACGCCAATGGCATACTGTCCGTTCACGTCTCCTCAAAACTTAGCGGCACTTTCAACTCCGCCAGGCAGGCAGCCGAAGAGGTCTCGGCCCGGGGGGAGGCAAGTAGCCGGATCGAGGTTGTCGATAGCAGGCAGGCGTCGATGACCTTGGGCCTGATGGTGCTGTGGCTGGCCCGAGAGGCCGCCGGTGGGGCTGGGGTCGACAAGCTCACCGTCCTGGCCCATGACCTGATTGGCAGGGGTGAGTTCTTCGTACTGCTGGACACGATGGAATACCTGGTGAAGGGTGGCCGCGTTGGCAAGGGAAGGGCATTTATCGGGGGCCTTCTGAGCATCAAACCCATGATTATCCTGCGCGGTGGCGAGGTAGATGAGCTGGCCAAGGAGCGCACGAGACGGCGCGGAATCGCCCGCTTGATACGCACGGCAACTGAGTTCGGCCCGGTGGATGACCTCGCCGTGTTGCACAGCACCACGCCCGACGAAGCACAGTCGCTGGCAAATGAACTGGCCGCCATGTTGCCGAAGGGCCGCAGGCCTATCATATCCAGGGCCGGCTCCGTAATCGGCACCTACGCCGGGCCGGGAGCCCTGGGCGTCTCTCTGCTCAGGTCTCCTTCCAATAATTGAGGCTGTTCAAAGCCAACCTGGGCCACACCACTAGCGCAAAGCTTTTTGTCCCATCAATGCCGGCAAATTTGGCCTATATTCTTTTGATTTCTATGGAACATGCGTACTGACTTAGGTAGAATCAAAACGATGGCCACCTCATTGAATGCAACCGGCACATACAGCAACGCCAAGCTGGAAGCCCTGGCCAAAATACTGGCGCAGGAACGAGATAAAGGTTGGCTGGATACCACCGTCATGGGCGGCCTGGACAAGTTTCTGGCCCGCTGGACCGGTGAGTTGAACGCCGTGCTCGGCGATCCCCCATCTTACGCCGACCTGTCGCCTGATGACCGCTCGAAATGGGCAAATGCGGCCATGAAGAAGATGGGGCTGGCTCCACCCGTTACGCCGTTGACTCCGGCGCTCCCTGGGAATCCCACCAAGAACAGGAAGCCTGCGTCACGCAGACGCCGTCCAATAGCCGAACCAGGCCTGGACGACGACATTATGGCGCTGCGCTCCGTGACCAAGCGGAACGTCGCACGGCTCAACCGCCTGGGCATGGAGACTATCAGCGACCTGATTCTCCACTTCCCGCACAGGCACAACGACTTCGCCAGGCTGCGAAAGGTCGCGGACATTGTGCCCGGCGACGAACAGACCGTTATGGCCACCGTGTGGGAGGCCACGCAGACGGGCCACCCGAAACGAAAATCTACCCAGGCCATACTGGGCGACGAGACCGGCAATTTCAGGGCGATCTGGTTCAACCAGCCATACCTGGCGAAAACATTGGCCGCCGGCTCACAGGTCGTCATCAGCGGGCGTCCCGAAATATCACGGGGCCAAATCGTGTTCAAGTCGCCCGAGTACGAACTCCTGAAAGGCCAGGAGGAGCTGGTTCACACTGGCCGATTAGTGCCCGTTTACCCGTCCACCGACGGCCTGCCTCAACGCACCTTGCGCAGGGTGGTCAAGGAGGCCGTAGACTCTTGCCTGGGCCAGGTGCGCGAATTCTTGCCGGATGAGCTACTTGACCGGACGGGCTTGACTGGGCTGTCCAAAGCAATCTCACAGATGCACTACCCGGACTCCGCGTCCGATTTGGAGACGGCGCGGCGCAGGCTGGCGTTCGATGAGCTGTTTTTGTTGCAGTTGGCGGTTATACGCCGCAGGCAAACCTGGCAGGAGGCGGGCAGAGCAATCCCTCTGGACACGGCCTCCGACGGCCTTGGCGCCTTCTTGGGCTCCCTGCCTTACCAGCTTACCGCGGCCCAGCAAGGGGTATTGGACGAAATATTGAGCGACGTCGCCAAGGACTGGCCTATGAGCAGGTTGCTTCAGGGCGACGTGGGCAGCGGCAAGACGGTAGTGGCCACCGCCGCGTTGCTGGCTGCGGTGTTCAGCGGTCGGCAGGGCGCGTTCATGGCGCCGACGGAGATTCTCGCCGAGCAGCACTTTATAACGCTGGCGGAGCTTCTGTCAGGCGTCGGGAAGGTAGATGAGGGGGAAAACCCTGTCACAATCCCTGCCAACCCGTTGCCCAGACCGATAACCATTGGCCTGCTGCTAGGCAGCCTGCGCAAAAAAGACAAGGAACGCATGCACCAGCTTATCGCTAACGGAGACGTGGACATAGTCATCGGGACCCAGGCGCTAATTCAGGACGCCGTGGACATCCCGAATCTGGCCTTGATAGTGGTGGACGAGCAGCATAGATTTGGCGTAATTCAACGGGCGTCCTTGCGGGAGAAGGGCGTTCGCCCTCACATGCTGGCCATGTCGGCGACGCCCATACCGCGTTCGCTGGCTTTGACACTTTACGGCGACCTGGACATTTCGGCCATCGACGAATTGCCGCCGGGCAGACTGCCTATCCGCACGAAGTGGTTGGAGCCTGAGCAGCGCACCGCGGCCTATGGCTTCGTCCGCAAGCAGGTCGAAGAGGGGAGGCAGGCGTTCATCGTCTGTCCGCTGATCGAGGAATCGGAGGCGGTGCAGGCGAGGGCGGCAACGGTGGAGTACCAGCGCCTTTCGACCATCGTTTACCCCGACCTGCGACTTGCCCTGCTTCATGGGCGTATGGGCCTTTCTGAAAAAGAACACGTAATGAATTCATTCAAGGCTGGGGACGTGGACATACTGGTCTCCACGCCCGTGATCGAGGTGGGCATAGACGTTCCCAACGCCACAGTCATGCTGGTGGACGGCGCGGACCGGTTTGGCCTCTCGCAGTTGCATCAGCTCCGAGGGCGCGTTGGACGAGGCGTGCACCAGAGCTTCTGCCTCCTGCTGTCGGATTCCCCCGGCTCAGAGGCCCGCGACCGCCTGAAAATCGTGGAGCGGGTTAGCGATGGTTTCGAGTTGGCTGAGGAGGACCTGAGGCTGCGCGGGCCCGGTGATTACCTCGGCACACGCCAGAGCGGCCTGCCGGATATGAAGGTCGCCCGCATCACAGACCAGGACATTCTAGCCCATGCCAGGCGCGAAGCCATCGAGCTCTTGGAGGCTGATCCAGACCTTGCGGACGCCAAGAACAGGGCGTTGTCCAAGACTTTCCAGCAGTATTTCGACGGCATTTCCGGTGAGATGAGCTAGACCTTGTTCCCGCCCACCCTGGGGTCTCTTGTTGCTGGGGGCGCATCCCCAGGCCCCCTGCCAGAGGGGCTTTCCCCCTCCCGACTCCCCCATAACGATTTTAAGATAGTGACTTAAGCACTCCTCACGTGGCGGAAGCACCTATGAGAAACCAGATACGTTTCTTACGATCCGACATCGTATTTGACAGCGCCGGGATGTAACCTTATAGTGAATGCGCAATTTTTGATTCGTCTGGTATTCAATCGAATTATGCATGTTAGCCCGTGCATAAACGGGACGCAGATGTTCCGTTGATCGAGGAGGATTATGGGTAAAATAAAGCACATCGCGTTGGCGACCCAGGACCCGGAGAAGACCGCCAGATTCTACAAGGAGGTGTTTGATCTGGAAGAGGTTGGGCGGGTAAACAACGACAACGCCGAGGGTTATTACCTGAGCGACGGCAATATAAACATAGCCATCTTGCGGTTCAAGAACGAAGTCCTGGTAGGCGATAAGTTCGATATCAACTACAGCGGCATACATCACATCGGCTTTCAGGTGGACGATGCCGAGGCGGCGGACTTGAAGCTGAGGAAGGCGAACGCCTACCCCATGGAGGAGATAAACACCACTCTGCACGCCGGAATGAGCAAAGGCCACGGTGGGAAAAACGTAGAGCTGAAGTACAACGGCCCCGACGGAGTGATGATCGACATATCGCAGACGGGATGGGTTGGGACCGACGAAGAGTAATTATTCTATATTGCGGACCAGTGACGAAAGGACTCGGCATGAAGCCGGGTCCTTTTGCATTCGAAGACGCTGGTTATCCAAAAATGGCGTCGGTGTCTTCACGGTGTGGTACGGGTAACCACGCAGCGGACCACCGGCACCTAACGGGGTTGGTCAGCCAAGTTAATCAACTGCTCCGGGCTGTCGCCGCTTAAGGTGGCCTTGACCAGGCCAAACATTTGATCGACATCCTGGTCGTCGCTCAGCATTTTCTGCAGCTCGCCCTTTATGTCGACGCCGAACATGTCGCCGATGAGACCTGTGTAGCTGTGGCAACCTTCATCGCTCCCGGATTCCTGGGAGCACCACGGTACTGACGGCGATACAAGCGAAGCCTTCGCGACCTTTGGCGCCAGAAACGAAGAGCCAATGACTTCACGGGCAGGTGTTACGTTCGCGCCGATCGCGAGGTAAATCAAGGTCCCCAGCAACAGCACGCCCACGACAACTCCACCTAACGCGCCGGCTATATGATCGGCTCGGCCCAATTTGAACTTGGGAAGCGATGATGTTACCGCGAAAGCCGCAGCCTTGACCAGGGCGAACGACAGGACGGCTAAGATGACAAAGCCCGCTAGTCGGGGCAACACGTTCCCGCTTATGTGAGGAGCGAGCAGAGCGGCCATCTGGGCCTGGTAGTTAAGGCCCACGATTACACCGAGCACCACGCCGCCGATACCGGAGGCCGGCCTGATGATACCGCGCTTGAAGCCCACCAGGGCCAGAAGCCCTAACGACACTATTATTACCAGATCGACTACGTTCATACCCCGCCGCTATTCTCCCCACACGCCTGTCCAGGTATGCATGGTCATGCTCATCGATGGCCCGACGTAGCCTGCCGAAGTTCTATCGATAACGAATCATTTGGGAACCATTGTGTCAAAGTGTGGAACTTGCAGGCACAGAGGTTGCCTTAGTGTGCGGGTGGCCGTTACCCAAGTCTTCTACAGGTGGGGGTGGGTGGGAACACCCAGACGGTTATGGGAGCTATCTTTCAGCGCGCGGCCGTTGATGGGCATATCTATGGGGCAGGTCCTCATCAACTATCTCAAAAAGGCGGATGCCTTGTTCCCGGCCACCCACCCTGGGTGCTCTTGTTCCTGGGGGCACATCCCCCAGGCCCTCTGCCAGAGAGGGAAAGCCCCTCTGGACTCCCCCGTGACGATTTTAAGATAGTGACTTCGGACCTGCCCCATTTTTACGCGGTCGGTTGGCCGTTAGCTGCTCTGGTGGAACAGGTTCAGCGCCGAACCAAGCCTGAACCAGTCCAGTTGAGACTCCCCGAACGTGTGATTGAGTTGCAATACCTCAGATGTGCCGTCGGAATGGGCGATGCGGCACTCCACCGGCTTGCCGGCGGCCATTGTGGACAGGCCTATCAGGCTGATACGATCATCCTCGCGAATCTTGTCATAGTCCGCTGGATCCGGGAAGGTGAGAGCCAGAAGGCCCTGCTTCTTGAGGTTTGACTCGTGGATTCGAGCGAAGCTACGCACTATAACAGCGGCGCCACCCAGAAGCCTGGGGCAGAGCGCGGCGTGCTCTCGGCTGCTTCCTTCGCCATAGTTGGCGTCGCCAACAATAACCCACTTCAGACCTTGGGACTGGTAGTGTCTGGCAATCTGGGCGATGGCCTGTCCAGTCTCGCCGGTGAGCACGTTCTTGCCCTTTCCCGTCTCGCCGGTGAAGGCGTTTATGGCCCCCATCAGCGTATTCTCGCTGAACTTCCCCAGGTGACCACGGTAGCGAAGCCATATACCCGCCGGAGAGATGTGGTCGGTAGTTGTCTTGCCGCTGGTCTTCATCAGCACCGGCATATCCTCGAAGTCGTTGCCGTCCCATGCCGGCCATGGCTCCATAAGCTGAATACGCTCACTGTTCGGGTCGACTGCCAACTCGATGCCGGAGCCGTCCTCCGGCGGCGCCTCGTAGGATGAGTTTCCCTTGGCAAAGTCGTTGGCGGGAACCTCTGGCGCCGTCTTGGGAGGCTCCAGTTTGAATTCCGTGCCATCCGCCGCCGTTAGCGTATCCGTCAGGGGATTGAACGAAAGCCTGCCGGCTACGGCCATGGCGGTCACGATCTCTGGGCTGCCGATGAAATTCATCGTGGCTACCGAGCCATCGTTTCGCGCCGGGAAATTGCGGTTGTACGACGTAACGATGGTATTGGGATGGTCCGTCTCCTCCTTGGCCCTTCGCCACTGTCCTATGCAAGGGCCGCAGGCGTTGGCCAGCACGCTGCCATCGATGTCCCTCAGTGAGCCCATTTGCCCATCCCGCTCGATGGTCGCCCGGACCTGCTCGGAACCCGGTGTCACCATGAATGGCACCGTTGCCTTGAGGCCGTGGGCCTTGACCTGCTCCGCCACGTCGGCAGCCCTGCTCATGTCCTCGTAAGATGAGTTGGTGCAGCTTCCTATAAGCGCCGACGATATATCGTCGACAAATCCGTTAGCGGAGTCGGCGACTTCGGCGGCCATCTGAGAAATCGGGCGGGCGCGGTCGGGCGAGTGCGGACCAACGATGTGCGGCTCCAGGGTTGACAGGTCCAGCCTTACAACGTTGTCATAATACTTCTCCGGGTCTGCTTCCACCTCCTCGTCTGGAACCAGCAGGTGCTTGTACTTCTCCGCCAGGGGGACCAGCCCGCCGCGGCCGGTGGCCTTCAGGTACTTGCCCATGTGGTCGTCGTAGGGGAACATGGATGTCGTGGCGCCCAGTTCGGCGCCCATATTAGTTATGGTAGCCTTGCCTGTGGCGCTGATTGTCCTGGCGCCCGGCCCTATGTACTCCACGATGGCGTTGGTGGCCCCGGACACCGTTAAAGCGCCGGCCACATAAAGAATTACGTCCTTGGGGGCAGTCCAACCGCCCAACTCGCCTGTCAGGTACACAGCGATGTGCCGCGGGTAGAGTACCTCCCATGGCAGGCCGGCCATGGTCTCCACCGCATCAGCTCCGCCGACGCCTACCGAACAGGCGCCGAGGCCGCCGGCGTTTGGCGTATGGGAATCGGTGCCAATCATCAGTTGGCCGGGGAAGGCGTAGTTCTCCAGGGCCACCTGATGAATGATGCCGGCTCCAGGACCCCAAAAGCCCGCACCGAACTTTGCCGCGGCGGAGCGAAGGAAGTCGTATACCTCGCTGTTTTCCTCCAGGGACTCCTTCAGGTCCGATACACCCTCCACACGGGCCTGAATGAGGTGGTCGCAGTGTATTGTCGTGGGTACGGCTACCCTGTCCTTCTTGGTCTGCATGAACTGCAGCATTCCCGTCTGGCCAAGCACGTCCTGCAGGATGACCCGGTCCGGGCGAAGGAAGAGATAGCTTTCACCGGGAACCATCTCCTGGGTTTCAGGATCGTCCAGATGCCCAAGCATTACCTTATCGGCCAATGTAAGGGGCTTCCCCAGGCGCCTCCGGACTACCTCCAGGTTCGCCTCTATTGTCTCGTAGACTTTGGCCGCCATTTCCGGTGTTGATTCAATCGAAACCATACTTCTGAACTCCTTACATCACATGCCTGAACGCAGGCCCGATTCTTGACCTACCAAGTCTATCCCAACAACGTAACCGGTATCGGCCCACCCGTTTTCCAGTGGAAATTGAGTCAAAGACGAAATCCTGTCATGAGTCTGCCAGGACATTTAGAAGCTATCCCAAAATGCTTATGCCGCTTACCATCCCACCCGCCCGGTGAGTTCTTGTACTGGGGGCACATCCCCCAGACCCTCTGCCAGAGGGGGTCACGACCCCTCTGGACTCCCCCGGGGACCGTTTTGAGATAGTTACTTAGTTGTGCAAAAAAGAAAGCCCGGACTGCATAAGTAGCCCGGGCCCCTAGCTTTTCTGTGTTGGATAAGCTCTTGCGGCAAAACCTTCCGTTCCACCTCAAGGCCAATCCTTCAACCGCGGATGGCAACCGCCGATGGCAGCGGACCTACCGAGACAGGCCAAAGTACTCGTAGTTCACATCGATGTACTTGCGCCACTCCTCAGGGGTGTCGTCCTCGGCGAAGATAGCCACCACAGGGCAGACCGGTTCACAAGCGGCGCAGTCGATACACTCATCCGGCTGGATATAGAACATGTTGTCGTCATCGGTGGTGTAGATACAGTCCACCGGGCAGACATCAACGCATGAAGCGTCCTTAAGATCCACGCACGGCTCAGCGATTATATACGTCATTTTGGGCGGAAACCTCCTGCTCGACAATGCAGCGCTCTGCTGTCCCCTAGATTATAGATGTGTAAGGCATCTGCTTTCAAGCCATTAGTGTGTAAGCGTCAACTTTGCGGCTTCAATTCAACCGTGGATTTAGCGGATTACGCCCTTCTTCCGGAGCTCTTCCAGCCCACCATCGTCGTATCCCATAGCCTTTAGAATTTCAACGGTGTTCTCTCCCAGGGCGGGGGACGCGCTCTGCGCCCGAAGAGGCGTTTCGCTCATCTTAACCACCGGCCCAACCATGGTTAATCTGCCCGCCTGCGAGTGCTCTAGCTCCACCACGAGTCCGTTGGCTACAACTTGCTCATCGGTTACCAGCTCCTCCACGAACCGAACGGGACCCGCAGGCACGGCAGCCGCGTCCAGTATCTCAAGCCATGCCGAGACCGTCTTCCGCAAAAATATCCCTTCCGCCTGGGCCACCAGGCGCAAATTGAACGCCTGTGTCTCCTCGCTGTGCATATCGTAATCGGGTTGGAACCTGATGTCTTCCAGCCCAAGCACTTCCATCAATCGCCTGCGGAGCGGATCGCTAAGGCAACCCACTGCGAGCACTCCGTCCCTGGCCTGGTACGTCCTGTAGTAAGCGTTTCCCTCCCGACGGCGCCCCGCATCGAACGTGTCCAGGTAGCGCTGATGGACCTCCTCATACGGCGTCCCCGCCTCCCGCAGCAGCGACAGCGTCTCCAAAAAGTCGCCCGTGCGCTCTTTGTCCACAACGTCCACCTGTGTGAAACGCATTGTTTGGAGCGCCAGCGAGGTGCCTAGCAGCGTAGTCTCGATTTTTTGGCCCTTGCCGGTCCGCTCTCGGCTGTACAGAGCAGCGCACACGGACCAGGCCATGGCTATGCCCGTCGAAAAATCCGCTATGGCGGTGGACTGCACCTGCTGCGGCACTCCATTGGCGATCTTGTCCTCCGCCGCCATCAGCCCCGTCATGGCCTGCGCGATGATGTCGTAACCAGGGCGATAGCTGTCGGGACCCTGCCTGCCGAAGGCTGTGTTTTCGCAGTAAATTAAGCCGGGGTTCAAAGCGGAAAGGGTCTCGTAGTCGATTCCCAGGTTGTAAGGCACGTCCGGGCGGGAATTCACTATCACTACGTCCATGTCCGGCACAATCTTATAGACGATTTCCCTGGCCTCCGGCTTGGTCAGGTCAAGAGTCAGGCTCTTCTTGCCACGATTAAGGCCCATGAACGTTTTGCTTTCGTTGGGCATGAAGGGCTGCGCAAATCTCCAGGGCTCACCCCAGGGCGGCTCCACCTTGATGACGTCCGCCCCCATGTCGCTTAGAAGCATACCGCTGAACGGGCCGGCGATAATCTCCGTGAACTCCAGAACCTTAATGCCTTCCAGGGGTCCGGGCATGCCATTTCCTCTGAATTTTATTTACCAGACCGATTCGCGCAGCCTCATCAAGCGGCAAACAGCCTGGTCTGAAGTAGTATGCAGCCTCCCACACCTAAGTCAAGTGTGTGGCCCAATCCGTCCGGGCGCACAGGTTTTCCAGTCTAGTGGGGCGAAGGCAGCCGCAATTCTGGGCCGGATCTGCGCCGGAACCAGGGCGTGCAGGCGACAGTAACCGCATCGCACACCGCTCCCATTCCGTAGGCCAACGCGGGACGATTCCCTCCGCAGTACCATAACTGCATGACACCTTCCATCGCATTAACATGCGACGGCATTACGGCCGGTACTTCGTTGGGACTACAGGTTGAGGTACATTCCACTCCGTTTACGTGCTGTTCACAAACCCCCCGCAAACTCGTTGCACACGAATTGGCTGGTAATGTGCACGAAACGAACTCGAAACAACGGCAACTGGGCTGGGAATCGGGTTCCAAAAAACAAGTTTCCAATTGCCGTCCCGGGTCACCGGGATGAGTAAATTAGGAGGAGGAAAGAGATGACTCAGTGGTTGAAGAAGGCGAAGATCACGGTAGCGACCGGTGCAATGGCGCTGGTCCTGATAGGCGCGTCGGCCCAGGGAATCGCTCAGATTTCCTCGGCTGAGGCGAGCTTCGGTCACGAGGCTGAACTGGTCACCAGCAGCGTGGACCACGACCAGGATGCCAAGCGTGGCGGCAAGCGCTTCAAGAGCGACGACGGCTCGAGCAGCGGCTTTGGCACCGGCGGACGGCGCTGGAGGAGCGACTAGTCCTTAGGGACGAAACACTCCAGGTCATTTATCAGGCCCTCGCCTTGTCGAGGGCCTGATCCTGCCAAAGAAGCATTCACAATTACGATGCATAACGACAATCTGTTTAGCGGTATTTTGAGTTGAGCAAGCAAGTCAGAACATGGGCATACATAGCGGCTGTTGTCGTGGCCTCCACGTCCATCGTGGGCATCACGGCCACGGTCTGGCCCTTGTCCGAGAGCAGCACACCCATCTGGATGCTGCTTTTGCTGACAGGCCTGGTCACACTGGCGGGCCGCTTCCCCATTCCGCTATCCCGACAGGCGGACGCCTCCTTGCGTGTGGTGCCTATGTTCATGGCGGTGCTGCTTGTGCAACCGGCAGAGGCGGCCCTGGTGGGCGCTGCGGGCGCAATCCTATCCGAGGTCCTTCTAAGGACACCTGTGCGGGCGGTACTGTTTAACTCCGGCGTCGACACCTTTGCAACGGGCGTCGCAGCCATAGTTTTCATCAGCCTTAGGCCCGAGGCGGCAGTGCTATCCCTTACAGCCGGCCAGATGCTGGCGGCAGGCGCCGCAGGCATGACAATTCTGACTTTGAACCTGGTCCTCGTGGACATCATGGCCATCGTCCGACGCGGCTGGGAGTACTTGAACCACTGGAAGTTCAATTACTACCTGGTGGAGGCACCGCAGGAACTCGGTTTTCTCACAATCGGACTGATCGGCGCGCTGCTAGCGACGCAGGCTGCCTGGGGACCTGTAGTGGTAATTATCCCTGCCGTGCTCACTTACTTCGGCTTCAAGTTCGTCGTATCCGAGGCGGCGGAGAAGACCCGCCTTGCCGAGGAGCTTCAGGCTAGCCTGAAGGAGTTGACCGAGGTACAGGCTCAGCTGATTACCTCCGCCAAGATGGCATCGGTGGGCACGCTTGCCACGGGTATAGCGCACGAGATCAACAATCCCGTGTTCGCCATCACCGGCCGCGCGGACCTGCTAATCAAGGGCGCGGACAAGCACCTGGCCTCGGAAAAGGCGCTGGAGTACGTCCACAACGTCAAGGACATGGCAACCCGCATTTCCAAGATAACCACCCATCTATTGGAGTATGCGCAGCCTGATGAGGACATGAAAGAGGTCATCCTCAGCGAGGTCATGGAGTCTTCCGTGACCCTGATGGGCAAGAACTCCAAATCGGTGCGCATAATCCGAGAGTACGAAGACGCCCCAATCGTGATGGGCGTGCAGTCACAGCTGCAACAAATATTCGTGAATCTTCTGTCCAACAGCGTGGAAGCTGTGCCGGACTGGGGCTGCCTTACCTTGGGCTGCAAGATCGAGAACGACACAGCCGTGGCATATGTCAAAGACGACGGCGTCGGCATGAGCGCCGAGCTACTGGGGCGGATCTTCGAGCCGTTCGTGGGCAGCAAGGACATCAACAACCGGGTCGGCCTTGGCCTTGGCCTGTACACCTGCCACAAGATCGTGAACACGCACGGGGGCGAGATCACCATCGACAGCAAGTCCGGCAAGGGCACGATGGTAACCATAAAGCTGCCTCTGCACGGCACCGCCGACGTTCCGGGCGACGACGTGGACGTTGATGACCCTGACATGCCGATGGCAGTCGGCATGCAGGACTGACAACCGACTCCGCCGCCAACGTTTCACCCTCCACAGACCGCGTTTAATTGCCTCTCAGGGGCTGTGCGTTTCTTATTCGCACCAAGTCCCCCCAGAGGCGATTATGTCCCAAACTGTTTTGATAGTCGAAGACGAGAACATCACTCGCGACATCCTCGTCACGTGGCTGGAAGAGGCCGGGTATGACACCTGTTCCGCGGGCAACGGGCTGGAAGGACTGTTGGAAGCCCGTGAAAAGTCTCCGGACCTTGTGGTGGCGGACATCATGATGCCGCAAATGGATGGCTACGAGCTCTGCAAGATGATGCGTCAGCTGTGCAGCACTCCGTTCATGTTCCTGACCGGATTTGGCTCGGAAAGCCATAAGAGGCAGGGCTTCCGAATGGGGGCCAACGATTTCCTCGTTAAGCCAGTGGACATGGATGTTTTTCTCCAGCGCGTTTCCGATCTGCTGAGTAAGACTTATCCTTCGTCACCTCCAACTATAGAGCCGTTTCGCCGCACTGGTTCTGAGAATACGGACTGATGGCCCCGTAGCCAGGCCGCATAGGGCGGCCCTTTTCGTCATTTTATCGGCGGGGGGCCAGCACCCAAGAGCTTTTGATACCCACCTCCGGGAATATGCGGTATGCACTCACAGTACAAAGGCACGACGCTGATAGTATGAAACCACTTGAATACACCCGAATACACATGGTGAGCGTAGGCAGATGACAATTGGTTTCGCGGAACCAAATACTTCGTCACCGTCGCGGAAGCAGCCTCAACAGGACTCTACGAAGCATCCTTCCATACTGGTGGTGGAGGACGAAGAGGGTGTCCGGGACCTCATGGTCCAGCTTCTCCAAATAGGCGGGTACAGCGCGATGGCTGTGGATAACGGCCTCGACGCCATAACCTGTTTCAAAGAGGAGCATTTCGACCTCGTATTCACGGACTTTCGAATGCCTGGCATCTCCGGCGCAGAGGTTACCCGCGCCATAAAAGCCTTCGATTCCCAGATACCGGTGGTTGTCGTTACGGGGTGGGACCCGGAGACTTTCAGGGAGGAGCTCCAGGGCGCCGGCGTGGACCATATCCTCCAGAAGCCTTTCGACATGGACGATCTGCTCAACCTCGTATCCAGCCTGACTTCCCTTTAGCCCCGATCAAGGAACCTGTCCAAGTCTCAGGCGGACTTCGACAGGGGTTCCGGTCAAAATTTGGAGCCTCCTTGCATGACGTGGCCAGGACTCAAAAATTCGTCCTGGCCTTTTTTTGTCTCATGCCCGCGGTCCCTGCGACAACCGCCGCCTCCACCTGAACGACCCGCCAATACAGATTGACACGGTGGTAAGGCCCTGTTAGCTTACCGCCTGAAATGGCCCGTGGACTCCCTCCGCGCCAGCAAATGGCCTGCCCGCCCGGGGGCCAAATCCCAGCCGCGGGGCCACTTGTAATTAAACTCAGGAACAAACGTGCCATGTAGAACAGCTAACAGATTGAACAGGCAATTCCATTATTTTTATACTCAGGGAGTGTGCATGAAAAAGGTACTGATTACAGGGATGAGCGGCCTGATTGGGGGACTTCTTCGGTCCCGCTTGCAAATGGTCGGAGGCTACGAGCTCACGGCGCTCAACAGAAGCAGGGTCGAAGGCGTGAATAGCGTACAGGCTGACATATCCGACCTTGAAGCCATCAAGGACGCTTTCCGTGGACAGGACGTGGCCGTTCACCTGGCCGCGTACCTTGGCAGCGACGATTGGCCTGGACAGCTAAACGGCAATATCGTCGGGACCTACAACGTCTTCGAGGCGGCGCGGCTGGCCGGCGTAAAGCGCGTGGTCTTCGCCAGCAGCGGCAACGCTATTCGTGGCTACGAGAACGTCGAGCCCTATAAAGCCCTGGTGGAAGGCCGGTACGACGACGTCCCGACGGACTACCCCAAGATCACCCATACAATGATCCGGCCCGAGGGCATTTACGGCGCGGCGAAGGTCTTCGGTGAGGCCCTGGGTTACTACTACTCCGACGCCTATGGCATGTCGTTCCTCAACGTGCGAATAGGCCGGGTCAGGCCCGACAACACACCTACCACCGTTCGAGAGCGCTCGATTTACTTGAGTCATGACGATGTGGTCCAGATGCTGCACAAATGCATCGACGCTCCGGACGATCTGATGTATGACGTCTTCCTGGCGACCTCCAACAACAGGTACAGCTACCGAGACCTCGCCCACGCCAGAGACGTGCTGGGCTACGAACCCAAGGACTCCGCCGACGCATTCTTCGAGTAAAGGCACGAACGCAGCCCGGATACCAGAGCAGCCGCATGGCATGAGGTCCTCCGAATGAAGAGCATCACAATAGACCGGTCCAAACGCCTGAAAGACGAGCCCGATAAGGGACACAACCGCTGGCATCCGGACATCGTTCCGGTGCTGGAGGTCGACCCGGGCGAGGAGGTGCTGCTGGAGACCCGCGACGCTTCGGACAGCCAGATACAGGCGGGCATGTCGCCCGCCGATCTGGAGGGCCTGGACTCCAAGGTTGCTCATCCGCTCACGGGCCCCGTTTACGTAAACGGGGCCGCTCCAGGCGACCTGCTGGAGATCGAATACGTAGACATCACGCCTCAGCCGTACGGCTGGACCCGCATCAGGCCTGGCGCAGGCTTCCTCAGAGACCTTTTCACGCAGCCCTACATCGCACACTGGAACATCTCAGACGGGTGGGCGACCTCGCCTCAGATACCGGGCGTACGAATTCCCAACGGTTCATTTATGGGCACCGCCGGTCTGGCGCCATCTCACAACCAGGTGGAGGAGTGGCGACTGCGCGAAGCCAGAGTGGCCGAGGAGGGCGGCGTGGCGTTTCCGCCCGATCCAGAGGATGCCGTGCCTCAGAGCGAACCAATCGCCAGCCACGGTCTGCGCACGATACCGCCCCGGGAGAACTGCGGCAACGCCGACGTGAAACAGCTAACCACGGGCTCCCGCCTGTTCGTGCCAGTGGGCGTCGAGGGCGCGCTGTACTCGGCCGGAGACGGTCACTTCGCACAGGGCGATTCGGAATGCTGCATCACCGCCATAGAGATGGGCGCCACCTGCACCGTCCGGTTCACCTTGCACAAGGGCGAGGCGGCCAACAAGAACATCAGGTTCCCACGGTTTGCCCATCCAGGTTACTTTTTACCGCCTGAGTGGGCGGCTCCCCGCAACTTCATCGCTACCATGGGCATGCCCATCAGGGATGACGGCGTCAACGAGGGCGAGAACCTGACACTGGCGGCCCGCAACGCTATCATCAATATGCTCCAGCTACTGGGGGAACGCGGGTTCAGCCCCGAGCAGGCGTACGTTATCTGCAGCGTGGCGGTGGACCTCAAGGTGAGCAACATCGTGGACCTGCCCAACGTAACCGTCTCCGCCTTCCTGCCCGAAGATATTTTTGGATAGATCCTCTCTGGCCGATTTATTTGCAATGCCTGGGATAGGAGCCTCAAATGGAGTTCACCTCGTTAATCCTCTTGGCTGTTGGGCTTGTTTTAGGCGTATTCATAGGGGGTCTGGTCAAGTGGTCGGCCCTCAGAGGCAACACCTCTAAGCAAGCAGAGGAACGTGAACATATGTCCAATGCGTTTAAAGTTTTGGCCACGGACGCTTTGCGCCAAAACTCTGGCGATTTTCTGCAGGCTGCGGGAAAAAACGTCGAAAATCTGGTAAAGCCCCTTGCCGAACGTTTAACCAAGTTTGAAAAGGACGTCCAAGGTGATTACGGCGGCATACGCCAACTGATGGCCACCGTAACCGAGGGACAAAACAGACTGGTGGGTGAGACCCGAAGCCTTACACAGGCGTTAAGAACGCCACAGGTGCGAGGACGGTGGGGAGAGTTGACACTTCGACGGGTGGCCGAGTTGTCCGGAATGGTGGACCGCTGTGACTTCCAGGAACAGGCATCCTTCGCCTCAGAGGGATCGACGTTAAGGCCTGACCTCGTTGTGATGCTTCCCAACGAACGACGAATCGTCGTAGATGCAAAAACACCCCTGGATGCATACTTGGATTCTTTGGAGGCCGATACGGAGGAAATCAAGGCCGCAGCTTTGAAACGCCACGCGAGACTATTACGAGATCGAGTCGACGAACTTGCCCGAAAATCTTATTGGGACGCGCTGGGCTACACGCCTGAGTTCGTTGTTCTCTTCCTTCCTGGTGAGTTTTTTCTTGGACCTGCCCTCCAAGAGGATGCGGAACTGCTTGACCACGCGTTCGGAAAGAGGATCATCATAGCTTCTCCGGCCACTCTAATGTCTCTGCTACTCACAGTTGCCTACGGCTGGAGAGAGGAACAACTTTCGGAAAACGCCAGAAAAATTAGCGAAATGGGCAAGGAATTACACGATAGAATGGAAACCTGGGCGAGCCACTATTCCAGAATGGGCAAGGCGCTCGGAAACGCTGTAGATGCCTTTAACGGCAGCGTTGGCTCGCTTGAAAGGTCCGTCATGCCCTCGGCACGAAGGTTTAAGGAGCTGGGAATCAGCAGCAGTAAGGAAATCCCTGAACTGGGCTCTTTGGACAAAAGCCTGCGGGTACCCTCTATTGCTGAATCTGATTGAGACGCTCAAATCGCACTTCCGGCCAATAATCAGAATTCACTGTACGGCGCCATGTCTTCCGGCGAGAACAGGAACTGGCTCCAGTGAGGCGCTGTCATCAGGCGGGCCGCCTCCTGCCAGGCCTGCTCCGACGCCGTTCCGGAGTAAGCCAGGTACTCGTCCGACAACCCTCTCATCATCTCTTCCAAGTCCAATCGAAATTCGCCGACCGTGGCGTACAATCGAGACCGGATTTTTTCCAATATGGGCATGGCACGACTGCCCATATCATCTGTGAAATTCATAGCGAACACCCTGGATAGCGCATCGAGATCGCTGGTGAACCGGGTGACCGAGTCCATTCCGTACGGCTCGGCGTAGGCTCTGGCCTCCTGCGGTGGCGGTCCGGAAGGCACGTACCACTTGAATAGCTCCAGGTAGAAGTCGTGCATATCCAGGGCGGGATGCCGTCCGGTGGCCTCCCTCTCCAGGGTGATGTTGCCCACGTCTATAACGGTGATGGCCGCCGTTGCCGGGTCGAAGTAAACGTTCTGAGGCCGCAAGTCCAGAAGCACCACCCCTTGAGAATGGAACACCTCGGCCACAGCCAGGACCTCGCCCGCGATGGTGAACGCGCCTCGCTCCGGATGTGCTTTGACGGGATGCAGGGCGAAAAGGTTCTGGGGCAGCCCGATGGGGTGGCGCTTGATGCCGTCTATAGCGCTGCCCACCAGCGGCACCCCCGCCGCCCTGGCCTCGACGACGACCGTGTACCGCTCGTCAGTTCCGTCCCCGAAGTAGTCCGCGTGTGGCTCCTGTGCCGTGTGCGCGAGCAACGGCGCTACGTGGGGCAGCGCCAATCCCAGGCGCTCCTTGATGGCGATAGTGTCCGCCATTCGCCTCTCCACGGACCTGTGCCGGCCTCGTGACAGCAGCGTCGGATGGGGCCGCTTAACGACTACCGACGCTCCCGTCTGAGTATCCGTGGCGGCGAATACCTCCAGGTCAGCGCCCTCCCCGAGAGCGCCTTCTAATTTGTATCGTCCCAGGTCTCTGGACTTGATTTCCATGCAGGCCCTTCAAATTGCGGTCGATATTTTGCCGGCATTGTAGCTCAGCCAACGTGCTTGGCTGCAATCCCGCTGCCATGTACCATCCAGTAGGCGTGCAAAAGATAATGCGTTGGGAAGGCAACATGCCGCTTATCATAGGCATCACGGGCTCTATAGCCACAGGCAAGAGCAGCGCCTGCGAAATGATGACGGCGCTGGGGGCCACGCACTGCGACGCCGACCGCGTGGTCCACCGCCTCTACGACCCCGGCAGGCCCGCATTCGGCCGCATCCTGGCCGCATTCGGCGACGATGTCGTGGGAGAGGACGGATACATCGACCGCCAGAAGCTGGGCTCCAAGGTATTTGGCAATCCAGAGCAGATGCGCAGGCTGACCACGGCCATCGGCGACATCGCGGCGGCGGTCAAGGGCGTAGTGGACGAGTGGAACGCCACCCTGGGGCCAAACGACATAGCCCTGCTGGAGGCCGTCAACCTCATCGAGGCCGGCTACGGCCAGTGGTGTCAACAGGTATGGCTGTTTGCCTGCGATGACGAACTTGCCCGCTCCCGCCTCATGAAGCGCAACCAGATGAGCGAAGAGGACGCAGCCCGGAGGCTGGCAAGCCAGAGAAGGTGGCAGGACAGGGAACCCGCCGCGGACCTGGTGCTTTTCAACGATGGGGGCATGGACGAGTTCCGCGAGAAAGTGGAAAGCGAGTTCACCGGCGCCAGAGACCTCTGGCTGTCCGGTAAACTTCCGCCCTCCAGGTATCGCCAGTGGTGGGAAGCTAGAAACGAGGGCTAATCGTCGGCCGTGACCGGTTCCGCCGTCTGGCTCTTGAACGCCGGCATGACCTCCTCGGCGAACTGCTCCAACTGCTCGATTAGCACGTTCTGCGGCGTGCCCACGGGCAGTCCAATATTGATCTCTTCCAGACCGGGGTACTGGTCTTGAATCATCATCAGCTTTTCGGTGATCATCTCGGGCGTCCCCATCAGCCACGAACCTTCCTCCACAGCCTGCTCCAGCGTCGGAAGGCCGGCAGAGTGGATGCGCTTTGGATCGCCCAACGCGCTGATCTGTTCGTCGGTCAGCCCGCGCACGAAGCCCAACGGACCGAACATCTTCATGTTCTCCTGGAAGTACTTCCTACAGTCCTCGATGGCCCTTTCAGGCGTCTCGGCGATGTATGTCGAGAAGCTGATGATGAGGTCGCCGCCCAGCTCCAACTCCCGGCCATGCTTCGCCTGCACATCTTGCCACGCCAGCACGACGCTGGACGCGGCCCCACCCGCCGCCGCTCCGCCGCCTATGACTCCCTTGATGCCGTGCTTGGCCATGAAGTTCAGGCCGCGCTCACTGGCGCTGACCACCGGCTGCCAGCACTCGACCGGGTTCACGGGCCTTGGCACCAGGGTGATCTCCTCCAACTGGTATCCTCGGTAGGGAACGCTGGGCGGGATGGTGTAATACTTGCCCTGGTGCGAGAAGGACTCCTCGTTGAAGGCCTTAAAGATTATGTCCATCTGCTCTTCGAATAATTCCCGGTTGGCGTCGCCGTCCAGCAGCGGCGAGCCGAACACCTCCACTTCACGGGTATGGTAGCCTCGGCCCACGCCGAATATAGTCCGGCCGCCCGTCAGGATATCGGCGGTGGCATAGTCTTCAGCCAGGCGCAACGGGTGCCACATGGGCGCTATGTTGAATCCGCAGCCAATCCTGATGTTCTTGGTGATGTGACACAGGTGCACCGCCTCCATTAGCAGGTTCGGGATACACTCGTAGCCCTCGCGCTGGAAGTGGTGCTCGGCCATCCAGAAGGTGTCGTAACCCTTCGCGTCCATGGTCTTGGCGATAGCGTCGACCTTGTCGAAGACGGTCACCAACTTGTCGTTGGAGTAGAACCTTTCGTTGGCCGGCGTGGCGTCGAATCCCATGTCCGGCAGGTCGATGTGACCCGCGAACAGGCTGCCGAATCTCTTTATCATTGGGACCTCCCATGTGGCTCTGACAACGGAATTTAAGGGGTTTGCAGCCCAATTGTAGATGCGCGGGGAACGGTGTCAAGTGTGCGGAAATAATAGCGCGGCCCCTCTGCTATAATCGCCCGTAATTTTGGTTATGCACCTCCCAAACACCATTGGACTACGCCCATTCAAAAAGGAGAGAATGATGCCGATTCAAGGACATTACCTGTTCACCGCCAGCATGGACGTCACGCCGGACAAAGAAGAGCTGTTTCAAGAGGTTTACGACACGGAGCACATCCCTTTGTTGAATAAGGTGCCCGGAGTCATCTCCGTGGCCCGCTTCAAGAGGCAAGACCTTGTACTGGCTATCGGCGGCGAACTCCGGACGATCGTACTGGACAACGAGCCAAGGTACACCGCCCTGTACGAGGTCGAAAGCCCCGACGTCATTTCCAGCGACGCCTGGATGGAGGCGTCGGAGTCCGGTAGATGGCCTGCCGAGGTTCGCCCCTACACAAGCAACAAGAGGCATACCCTTCATCGTCTCATCGTGCCAGGCCAGTAACTGCCTTGTGCATGGCTGATGTGCCACCAACTGAGCGTAATTTATGCGCCTGAGCCTGGACCCGGTCGGTGTTGTGGCCAGGAGCCCAAACTACAGGTGGTGGGCGTTCGCATCTATCGGGCTGGGTCTCTTCCTGGTTGTAGCTGACCAGTCAGGCATTAACATAGCGTTGCCGAGCATCGCGGAAGAGTTCGGGGCGGACCTGCCGACGGCGCAATGGATCGCCCTGGGCTATATCCTGGTGACCAGCATCATGTACATGCCGGTGGGCCGCCTTTCGGACATCGTCGGGCGAAAGGCCGTCTACATGGGCGGGTTCGTGGTGTTCGTGGCCGGGGCGTTGGTTGGCGGCACCGCAGAGGCCTTTCCCGTAATCGTGGTGGCGAAGCTTGTGCAGGGCGTCGGTGTCGCCGGCATCGAGGCCAATGGCATGGCCATGGTGGCCGACATATTCCCTGAGCGCGAGCGAGGAAAGGCGCTGGGGCTCTACATGTCCATCATTGGGGCAGGGGCCATTGGCGGACCATCCATTGGTGGGCTTCTCGTCAGCACTCTGGGATGGAGGTCCGTTTTCCTGACGGGCGCTGCAATCGGCGTCGCCGCCATGATATTTGCCGCGCTGGTGTTGCATGCAAGGGTAGGGGCCAAGGATGCCGGCCCCGTGCGGTTCGACTGGGTTGGCGCCGGCATATCCGCCGCCGCGCTCATCATCTTCCTGATGGCCATTACCAATGCACACAGCGTTGGCTGGGGTTCGCCCGCCATACTCGCAGGGTTCGCCGTTGCCCTATTTCTGCTGGCCGCGTTCGTGTGGTGGGAAGGCCGCATCAAGGACCCCATGCTGGACCTGCAGTTCTTCAGCAGCAGAGTCTTTTCGCTGGGAGTATCGGCGCGATTCCTATCTTTCATGGGCATGTCGTCGGTCTTTTTTTTACTGCCCTTCTACCTGGTGCAGGCCCTGGGAATGGAGCCCAGCAAGGCCGGCCTGCTCATGATTCCAGGGTCCATCAGCATCGCCGTATTCGGACCGATTAGCGGACGACTTTCGGACAGTATCGGCACGCGTTGGCTAACGGTGGCGGGCATGGCGTTGTCGGGGGTGGGCTTCCTCATGTTCTCAAGGCTCACGGTCGACTCCACCAGCGGTTACATTATTGCCGGCATGCTGGTGCACGGGATAGGCGTAGGGCTTTTCTCGTCGCCCAACACCAGCGCAATATTGACGGCCGTTCCCAACGAGAAATTCAGCTCGGTGTCGGCGTTTCTAAATCTCACTCGCACCTCCGCCAATCTGGCCGGCATCGCAGCAACGACGGCCATAGTAACGTCGGTTATGGCAGCGGTGGGATTTGAGTCCAGCCTGGCCGCGGTGACGCAGGACGGAGGGGAGGGAATCAAGCAGGCATTCGTTGCGGGAATGGGTAGGGCTTACCTGGTGGCGGCGGGTCTGCTGTTCCTGTCCATGACGATA
>JACZVF010000152.1 GCA_022572805.1 Chloroflexota bacterium | reverse complement strand
CCTCTCTCGGAAGTTATTGCCAGTAAATTCCTTCTATTGGGGACTACAAGCAATTCCCGATGAGTCGGATTTTCTAATATATAGCCTAAATGACTGCCCGTTAGAATGGGGTCCCGATGACGTGCTTCTCGGCGAAAGCGTGGGCAACAAATGGTACCTACGCAAAATGGGAAATTGAAAGGCCAACAGACGGGAAATCTTCACCACCAAACACCAGAAAGTCACAAACGTTCCTACAGAATTCTCCAACATGTTCACTTCTCAGTGATTAAATGTCCTACAGGTGATACCTGGGGCAGGCGACATCTAGAGTCATCGGAACAGCCATACGCGGATTTCAATGCGCTATGGCTGAGTGTAATTTGAGATGTTTCCATAGATATGAGCATGGCGCTGCGAATGACGGCGACTGCCGGAGGAAAGCATGAAAAGAGCGCTCATCACGGGGGTAACAGGGCAGGACGGCTCCTACCTGGCCGAATTCCTGTTGTCCAAGGGGTACGAGGTGCACGGCATCGTACGCAAGGCCAGCACCTTCAACACGCCCAGAGTCGAGCACCTGTACGTGGACCCGCATAAGGGCGACGTAAAATTTTTCATCCACTATGGCGACCTGGCCGACACAGGCCAGCTTACGCACCTGATATACCAGCTGGAGCCGGATGAGATTTACCATCTGGGCGCCCAGAGTCACGTCCGTGTAAGCTTCGACCTGCCCGAGTACACCGCCGACATAACCGGCATGGGCACGCTGCGAATTCTTGAGGCCATCAGGCGCTCCGGCATCAGGACCAGGTTCTACCAGGCCTCTTCGTCGGAGATGTTTGGCGCATCGCCTCCGCCACAGAATGAGCTGACCGCCTTCCAGCCCCGTAGCCCGTACGCCGCCGCCAAAGTGTTCGCCTACTGGTCCACGGTGAACTACCGCGAGGCATACAACATTTTCGGCTGCAACGGCATCCTCTTCAACCACGAAAGCCCACGCCGAGGGGAGACCTTCCTGACCCGCAAGACGACCAGGGCGGTCGCCAAAATTCTCGCCGGGCAGGAGGATAAGCTATACCTGGGCAATATTTCGGCGAGAAGGGACTGGGGATTCGCGCCGGAGTACGTCAAGTGCATGTGGCTGATGATGCAGCAGGAAAAGCCTGAAGACTTCGTCATCGGAACGGGCGAGAGCTGCTCGGTTGAGGATTTCGTCAGGGAGGCCTTCGCTTACGTTGACCTGGACTGGGAAGAGTACGTTGAGATCGATCCCAGGTACTTCAGGCCTACGGAGGTCAACCACCTGCAAGCGGATATTTCCAAGGCAAGGAGTGTCCTCCAATGGGAGCCGGAGATTGGGTACAAGGACACGACGAAGATAATGATGGACGCCGATCTTCGCGCCATCGGCCTGGAAGCGCCCGGAGAGGGAGACGAGATTCTGCGAGATCATGGTTACACCTGGATAGGCAGCCACGTAGACCTGGGCCTGAGGGAAATCGTGCCGTCGGCTTTCCCAGGCCAGACTACCGGCGCATAGGGTGATTTCGAGGTTGATGAAAAGATTCAGGGCGACAATTTGATCACACCTAATCTTCAGCAATACTTTGAAGGCAAACGAGTTTTGGCCACCGGTGGGGCGGGCTTCATAGGCAGCCATCTGGTGGAGATGCTGGTGGAATTGGGCGCCAAAGTCACCGTACCGGTCCGCAAGACTACCTCCCTGGCCTACCTGAGTAACGTTGCGGCCGATGTGGCCATCGAAGAGGCCGACCTTTTCGACCGTGTTCAGGTCGACCGCGTAATGAAAAAAGGCCACGACGTCGTGATGCATCTCGCAGCCGCAAAAGGGGGCGGGATAGCGCATAGCATGGACCATCACGGGAGCCTTTTCCGGGATAACATGCTGTCCTTTATCAACGTATTGGACTCCGCGCGGGAGGCGGTCATACCGCGAGTGCTGGTGTGCAGCTCGGCCTGCGTCTACCCCCGTGACGCCAGGGTGCCCGCGCCTGAGGAGGACGGCGTCCGAGATGCGCCGGAGCCAACCAACGCAGGCTACGGCTGGTCCAAGCGCATGGAGGAGTTCATGTCCCTCTCCTATGTGCAGGAGTTTGGCATGAACATTGGCATCGCCAGGCCCTTCAACGCCTATGGACCTCGAGACGATTTTTTCAACGAGAGCAATCACGTCATACCGGGGCTTATCACGCGGCTGCTAGGCGGAGAAAACCCGTTCACCGTGTGGGGAAGCGGCAGGCAGACCCGCTCCTTCGTGTATGCGACCGACTTCGCGCAGGGCCTTCTGATGACCTGCGCCAACGAGAAGGTGACCGGCCCCCTGAACATTGGCAGCGACGAGGAGATCAGCATCGCTGAGCTGGCCGGGATGATCGTTGATCTTAGCGGCGTAAACGCAACAATCGTACTGGACCCCTCGAAGCCGGATGGACAGCCCAGGCGGGCATGCGATACCTCGCGTGCCAAAGCAGAGCTAGGTTTCGAGGCGCAGGTGTCATTCCGAGACGGCCTTAGACAGACGATTGACTGGTATGTGAGAGAGAAGCGAATCAGGGAAAGCGCCACGGACTCGCCGCTGGCCGTATTGTGACGCCGTCACTGTCACAGAGGATTGAATGAAGACTTCACTTATCGCGGCAACCCTCAACGAAATTGAAGCGGTGCGAGTGGTGCTGCCGGAGATCAGCAAGGTCGGCGTGGATGAGATAATCGTGACCGACGGCGGCTCCACTGACGGCACTGTGGAATTCTGTCGGGAGAGTGGTTACACGGTCGTTGAGCAGACCGGGCGAGGCTACGGCTCTGCCATCAGGCAGGGAGTGGAGGCTGCCACCGGCGACATCATCATCGAATTCCCTCCGGATGGGAATTCAGTCGCCTCCAAGATCCCGGACGTGGTTGCCGAGATAGAGGCCAACAATTACGACTTCGTTATCGTCTCGCGTTACAAGGACGGCGCCAAGAGCTACGACGACGATTTCATGACTGGCTTTGGCAACCGCATGTTCACCGGACTGACGAATCTTGTGTTCGGGACCTCCTATACGGACGTGCTGGTGGGCTACCGGGCGTATCGCAAGGAGGCCTTCATGCAGCTGGACCTGGACGAGGATGGCCTGAGCTGGCCGTTGCAAGAGGCGGTGCGGTTCCATTCCCATGGCTTTAAGGTGGGCGAGATCGGGGGAGATGAGCCGGAGCGTATAGGCGGCGAGCGCAAGATGAAGCCCTTCAAGACAGGCCGCGACATTCTATCGTTGATGTATAGAGAATACAGGATTATTAGGAATGACAAGCGCAACAAGAAGCAAGCCAAGTGACCTGTACGAGAACATAAAGGCCTGCCGGATTTGCGGCAGCGAGGCGCTGGCCGAGTGCATGAGTTTTGGCGAGCAGTTTCTCGCCAGCGCATTCGTCAAGACCAATGTAGGTCATCCGCTTGCCGACGCGAAAGTGCCTCTGAGCCTGGTCTTGTGCGGCCAGTGCGGCATGCTCCAGCTAAAGGAGACCGTCGACCGCGGCGCCCTGTTCGATGATTACTTTTACCGGTCCGCCACCAATCCCATGATGCGGGATGCGCTGAAGGACCTTATCGACGATGTCACCTCCAGGGTCGACCTGAACAACGACGATGTCATATTAGACATCGGGGCCAACGACGGCACCATGCTTTCCTTCTACCCGGACACTTACAGAAGGGTCGGCGTGGAGCCGGCGGGCAACATCTCCTGGGACGGCCTGGACGGGTCCATCAACATCGTCAACGACTTCTTCAACGAAGGCAACGTGCGGTCGGTTGTGGGCGACGCCCAGTGCAAGATCATTACCTCCATCGCGATGATGTACAGCGTTCCAGACCTCAACGCCTTCGCTCAAGACGTAAAGTCGTTGCTGGCCGACGACGGCGTCTGGTGCATCCAGCTCAGCTACCTCCCGCGCCTGCTGGAGACCATGAGCTTCTACGACGTTTGCCACGAGCATCTTTACTACTTCTCGCTGACGACGCTGAACTTCCTGCTGGAGCGAAACGGCCTCAGCATATTCGATGTCGCCACCAACGACGTGAACGGAGGCAGCTTGCGGGTCTTCGTGACCGACAGCGCGCATCCCAGGGAGAAGACCGAGGCGTTCCACCGGCAGATGCAACAAGAAGAGTCGTTGGGCCTGCGGGAGGGCGAGACCTACGATAGGTTCTACCGTAGGGTCCTGGACATGAAGGAGACCGTCAACGCTTTCATTCGGGCCGAGAACGAAAAGGGTGAAATGGTCGTCGGATTGGGCGCTTCCACCAAGGGAAACGTGCTGCTTCAGTTTTTCGGCATAGACAGCGGTTCGCTTCCATACATAAGTGAGCGCAACCCGGAGAAGGTCTCGCTAAGAACCCTGGGCACCGACATCGAGCTGGTATCTGAGCTGCGGGCCAGAGAGATGAATCCCAGCGCCATGCTCGTGCTGATCTGGTTCTTCAAGGACGAGCTAATCAAGCGAGAGAGGGAATACCTGGATAACGGCGGTAAGCTGCTCTTCCCTATGCCTTACTGCCACGTCGTCACCAAAGACGGAGAGGAACGCCTTTGATCCCTGTGGCAAGGCGATGGACGGAAATCAAGCAGTTGCAGACATGCGTGGACTGATTTGATCGGAACAATGAAATTGGCCAAAATCGGCCTCAGGCCCGCCTGGCCACTTTGGCTCTCCGGCATTGCGGCGGGCCTTGCGCTCTTTCTCGCTGCGATTCCTCTGGCGCTGGTTATCAATCGGATAAGCGCGGCGCTGCCGGGTCAGCAGGAAAAGGCGATTATTGCCATTGGGGTCATTTTCGTGTTGGTCCTGGCCACCCCTCTGGCCGTATACCTGCTGGCGGCGCGAAGGTCCGCGGACCCGGCCCGCATCGGCCTGATTGTGCTGGCAACGACAGGTGTACTTCTGGTGGCGTCATATCTCTACCAGGTGAGTTTCTGGGTGTTCTACCCCGGCGATTTCCTCATCTGGTCCGAGACCGAATTCGTGAGCGACATCCTGAAGTTCCGAATCGGCTACCCGCTGTACACAGATCAGTTGAACAACGAGTCGTTCATATATCCGCCCGGAGCTCCGCTTGCTACATATTTCATCTCCACCATTCTTGGCAACGCGACCTCAATCACCTTCTTCCGGGTGGTCCAACTGGGGTACACGCTGGGCGCGGCCGCCTTCGCGTTCCTGTCCTTCCGAACTCTCATGCAGCTGCGGTACAAGGACGAGGACTCTCCGCCCTCGATGCCGCTGAGCTTCCTGTGGCTGCCAATGCTCTTCCTAGTCGCATCCAACTCACTGACGAACCCCTTTGCGCACAACCTGCACAACGACGCGTTCGGACAGCTCCTTGCGGCAGCCGGCTACTTCGTGTTGGTAAGATACGCCGCCACTCGGGACTGGCGATTGCTGGTATTTATGGCGCTGATCCCCGCTGCGGGATTCATGGTCAAGCAGATTGTAGCAATCTGGGCTCCCCTGTTCGTCATCTACCTGGGGCTGTTCGACAGGCCGCGTTCGATACCCAGAACGTTGGCTGTGGCGATCGGAGGCTTCGGCGGAATAGCGCTGGCTGTTGGCGTCGGCCTCCTCATCTGGGGTGGAGACTTCCAGTACTGGATATTCCAGGCGGCCGGAAATCACCCGGTCTCGCCCGTTCGGAGTTTCCAACACGTTTTGGACACCTGGCCCTACTGGAGCGTCGGCCTGATTGGTGGCTTCATATTGCTCCGTGGACGGTTCTCCGCGCAGGTATTTGGCCTCTGGGCCATATGGCTGGTGCTGTTTCTCGGAGAGGCTTACACCAGCGGCATTGGTTGGATGCTCAATCACCTGGGACCAGGCTCCCTGATAGCCGGGATATGGCTTGCCGCGGGCCTCACGCGCCTGTGGAATGACGAAATGCCGGCCATGCTGGGAAAATTGGCGCCGCAACGGTGGCTGGGCTACGGTATCGCGTTGGCCGTAGTGCTGCTGCTCCTCAACGGCCTGGGCATGTTCCATTTACCAATTCGCCCCGTCTCTGATGATTCCATTCGCTACTTCAACGAGGTGGAGGCGGAGTTCAGGGGCCTGCCCGTGGACCGGGTCTTGTTGGATTCCGGCTCCTGGTATTATCTTGACAACAACACGGTTATGAAGGACCGCGTGACATCCATAGGTGACCGTGGATACGGTCAGACCGGCGACTTCTCCGGCATTATCCAGCGACTAGAAGGCAAGCACTACGACAAGATTATGGTGCGAAACCTGCACCTGCCAAAATTCTGGTATGAGTCGGACACGTGGGCGGAGCCCGCCGGCATCAAAGACGCCATGCTGGCCAACTACGATGAAGTAAAGGTCATCAAGGGCGTCGAGGACGTAGACCGTTACCTCCTGGGCGATGTGAGCGTCCTGGTGCCAAAACCCTGACACTTCAGCGCTTCCGCAATGTGAGAAAAAAAGGTCCACGCTGGATCACGGCGTGGGCCTTTCTGTCCCACCATAGAGCCGTCTAGCGACGCGGGCTCCATTGCGATACCCTTACGCCGTCTATCCAAAAGAACGAAGTCATTGTCTTAAAATCGTCATGATGGAGTCCAGGGGGGCTTTCCCCCTCTGGCAGAGGGCGTGGGGGATGTGCACCCAGGAACAAGGGCACCCAGTGTGGGTGGCCGAGAACACGGCAGCCACC
>JACZVF010000016.1 GCA_022572805.1 Chloroflexota bacterium | reverse complement strand
AGCGCCGTGGCGTGCGCGGAGAGGGTCCGGTTCACTACCAGCGGCACGGAGGCCACTCTCTACGCCATGCGCGCCGCCCGTGCATTTCGCGGACGAGACAAGGTCCTCAAGTTCGAGGGCGGCTACCACGGCATGCACGACTACGCCCTGATGAGCATGATGCCGGCGAATCCCGTGGACTTCCCACAGGCAACGCCGGACTCCGCCGGCATACCCAAGTCAATTCAAAACGAGATGCTGGTGGCCCCGTTCAACGACTTGGAGAAAACCTCCGCCATCATCGAGGAGCACCACGACGAGCTGGCCGCTGTCATCGTCGAGCCGTTCCAGCGGTTGCTGCCGCCAAAGCCCGGGTTCCTGCAGGGGCTACGGGACGTTACTAATCAGTACGAGATCCCATTGATATTTGACGAGATCGTGACGGGGTTCCGATTTGCGTACGGCGGGGCCCAGCAGTTCTACGGGGTGACCCCGGACCTCTGCACCATGGGGAAGGTAATTGCAGGCGGGTTCCCTCTGGCCGTTGTAGCGGGAAATGTCGAGATGATGGCTCACTTCGACCGAACGGCGGAGCCTGATGCGTTCATGCCGCAGATAGGAACCCTCAGCGGTAATCCGGTGGCCGCCGTGGCGGGCCTGGCCACTCTGGATATACTCAAGCGGCCGGGCACCTACGAAAGGCTTTTCGCCACCGGACAGACGTTGAAGGACGAGCTTCAGCGCCTGATGGATGAGGCCGAGATCCCGGCAAAGGTTGTTGGCGAGGCTCCCCTGTTTGACGTTTTCTTCACCGAGGAGGAAATAACCGATTACCGCTCCACCTTGAGGGCGAACAGGGAC
The DNA here is from genome assembly GCA_022572805.1 of Chloroflexota bacterium. GTDB lineage: Bacteria > Chloroflexota > Dehalococcoidia > Lucifugimonadales > JADFKI01 > Casp-Chloro-G4. Next base: position 23,349 of record JACZVF010000016.1, on the reverse strand, counting down.
CTGCTACGCCGATTCAATGCACTGCTTTTGGGCGAAGGAGTCCTGAAGGGCGATTCCAAGTTCTATGTGTCCGTGGCGCATGATCAGGCCGACGTTCAGCACACCATTGATGCATTCGAATCCGCGGTCGAACAGCTCAAGGGCTAGGCCACTTCAGCGCTTTAATTCTGGGACATGTCGGCCGCAAGATAAGAACATTTGCGACTCGTGCAACGTGCAAAATGTGCGCGTGGCCGCCGAAAATAGAATATGTTCAATGGCTTAAAGCTGCAGTTGTTACGTTATTCGTAATGACCCAGCCTGGTATCGTGAATTATTATTGAACAATCGTAACAACATATCTCAATATCGGCTTTTTCCCAAAATTAAACTGGAAAAGCCTTGACTTTTTCCAGCATCAGGGGTATTTTCTGATGGAGGGCAAAGGGGGTTGCCCTCGCTGAATCAGCCTAAGCAAACCAGCGCGTAGCGCGAAGGCAAAGAGCTTAACAGGGCCTTCCCTAGCACGTAGCGTGGCAAGAATTAGCGCGCCTTCTCTCATAGCATCACCCTCTAGCGTCAAGCATCTGGTGTGCTCTCGTATCCGGTACGTCCTTTCGTTCGATTGTGCTGTAACCACAGGCAATTTGACCTGAACTACCGCTTACGAAAGAAATTTTTGCGAACGCTCCTGCTCACTCCCGGCCTTGAGACCAAGGCAGCGCAATCGGGCGAGTTGACCGTCTTATTTGGACATGCGAACGATGTATCTGTGCCCCAATAATGACCGCCCGAATCAAATTTGACTACACTTCAGGCGTACTTGTTGGCGCTGAAGAACGGGTCGGTTGCAGAATATAAAACGAGGTGCGATTAAGTGAATCTTGGAACGACGACCATAAACGTTGTTAGCGACGGCACAATTCTCATAGACGGGGGCTCTCTGTTCGGTCAGGTGCCCAAGTCGCAATGGGAAACACAAATCAAGCCGGATCGCCGAAACCGCATTCGCCTGGCGCTGAACTGCATGCTCGTCCAGACTCCCAAGATGAATATATTGGTGGACACCGGCGCTGGATCAAAACGGCTAGACAAATTCAAAGAGGCGTACGGGCTTAACGGCAACAAGCTATTGAAGGGGCTCCGAGCACTGGGCCTTACGGCCAGGGATATCGACGTAGTCGTCCTCAGCAACCTGCAATTCGACCACTGCGGCGGCTGCACGAAGCTGGACCGCTCCGGCAACGCGGTCCCGACTTTCCCCAAGGCCAAATACCTGATCCAGACCAGCAGTTGGGAAGAAGCCAACAACCCTAATGAGCGTTTCAAGCACGCCTTCTACAGCGACGACTTCCTGCCCCTGCACGAGAAAGGTCTGGTCGAGTTCGTCGACGGCGACTTCGAGGTCATTCCGGGCCTGAACGTGAAGGTGACCAACGGGCCTTCGGCTGGGCACCAGATAGTGCTGGTGGAAAGAGGCAGCGAAAAGGTGGCCTATGTGAGCGATCTCATTCCGACGCCCCACCACCTGCCCCTGCCCTACATACCTGCAAGGGACCAAAATCCCAACGAGACGTTGGTGCAGAAGAAGGACTTCCTGAAGATGGCCGTCGAGGGCGGCTGGCTGGTCATATTCGGCCATGGCAACGATCATAAGGCTGGATACGTGCAGAAGAGAAACGGCTCCTCGCACCTGCTGCCCGTTGAGGTTTAGGCGCAACAGCAATCATTGATTCTTATCGAGAAAAGGGCCTGGGTTAAACCCGGGCCCTTTATTTTTGGCCATTGGCAGGCGCGATGACTGCGACTAGGGACACAGCACCTCGGCCATCACGCAGCCCTCGTTGACCGAAGTTAGTCGCACACGCGTGAAGCGATTCGCTAGCTCTCTCGCGTCTATCGCCGCAACTCTGATGTAGTCCTCCGTCAGCCCCGACCAGCGCCGTCCCTCACCAACGTCGAAGCTGCTCGCAGCGTGCGTCTCCCACAGTACGGAACGGCTCTCGCCAAGTAGGCCCAGCCTGAAAGCCATGGACTGCCGCTTGGCCAGCTCCAGGAGCCTCCGCACCCGCAATGTCTTCACCGAGGGAGAAAGCTGGCCAGACAGATGGGCGGCCGTGGTGCCCGGCCGAATGGAGTACGGGAACACGTGCATGTCGGCGAATTCCAAGCTCTCGCACAGGTCGTACGTGCGTTCAAAATCCTCATCTGTCTCGCCCGGAAATCCGACGATGACGTCCGCTGTTATGGATGCCCGCGGCACCCGGTCTCGTATCAGCTCTACGGCTTCCGCATAGCCTGAAGGGGTGTACCTACGCCTCATGGACTTCAGTATGCCGGCGCTTCCGCTCTGTAGCGGCAGGTGGAAATGGGGACACAACCTCTTGTCCGACCAGCACTCCAGTAACGCGCGGTCTATTTCCTGGGGCTGTAGCGACGAAACACGCAGCCGCGGAGCGCCAGTCTCGGATAACACGGCCTGAATCAACCCGCGAAGGCTGACACCCGGCCATTCAAAACCGTAGGTGCCCAGCTGGGTGCCGGTAAGCACCACTTCCATGTAGCCCTCGGCCACCAGACGCGTTACCTCTTCAACTACCTGTTTCACGGGAATGCTACGCTCCCTGCCGCGCACCTTGGGCACGATGCAGTACGCGCAGACCTGATCGCATCCCTCCTGAATCTTGACCATCGCCCGGATGCGCGCGGCCGGCGCAGGGGCGGGGCGCCCGGCGTCGCCTATTGGCGGGACGGTATCGGGCAGCCCCATCCACTCGATTACCTGTCTGACCAGAGTGGACTTGTCGGCGTTGCCAATCACCAGGTCTATCTCCTCAAGCTCCCGGAGCTCATCAGGGGAGCGCTGGGCATAGCAGCCAGTGGCCACAATGGTCGCGCCGGGGTTGCGCCGGCGAGCCGCCCGAAGGGAATGCCTTGCCTTTCGGTCCGCGACGTGGGTCACCGTGCAGCTATTGACCACATAAACATCGGCGCCCTCGCCGGTATCCACGTGGCGAAACCCGGCCTCCGCGAACGTGCGCGCCAGCATCAACGTATCCGCTTGATTTAGCTTGCAGCCATGGGTTTCTATGGCCACCGTAGGGCCGGCACGTTCCTTTGCAGACATGGTCATACTCGCCTTCTCATAATCCTGAATGGTATTATAGGAAGCCGTCGAAGAGGGCGTCAACGAGAAAAGCAACGGCTAATCGAGGCACGACTTTCGCAGATGATCTATGACATCTCGCTACCCATATCAGAGTCCCTGCCGGTGTACCCCGGAGACCCAAGCGTAACGGTCGACGTGATCTCGGACGTTTCCAGCGGCGCCCCTTACACCCTTACAAGGATCTCCATGGGGTCCCACACGGGAACCCACGTGGACGCACCGCTCCACCTTCTAGCCGATGGGGATACAGTAGATAACCTGCCGATTGACCTGTTGATGGGCCCGTGTTACCTGGCGTCGGCCGATATCGATATGCCGATATCGATTCAAGAGCTGGACAGCCTGGCGGTGCCACCCGAAACGACGCGGCTGCTGCTACGAACCCGGAACGCCAAAGGCTACCTTACGCAAGACGCGGCGTCTCGCCTCGTGGAAACCGGCGTAAAGCTGGTGGGTATCGATTCTCCGTCGGTCGACGCGCCTGGTTCCCCAGACCTCCCGGTCCACCGTGTCATGCTGGAGGCGGAGGTGATCATCGTGGAAAACCTGGCGCTGGATGCCGTAAATCCGGGCGGATACTTGCTGGTGTGCCTGCCCTTGCGGATAGCGGGGTGCGACGGCGCCCCTGCCAGGGCGGTGCTGATGGACTCGATTGCAGATTTAATGGACCAGGCGTCTCATGGCTGAATCGGGGGCGTGGCTGGACCGTGCCAGGCAGCTTGTCGATTACCATCGGGAAGCGCTGGACTTCATCAACCGGGTGAGCGGCCAGTTTCCGGTTAACGATTCGCACGCAGGCCACCTTAGCCGCCTGTGGGTGGAGGCGGACGGGCTGGACCAGATGGTGTGCTCCCTGCTGGAAGACGTTAACATCCACCTGATCGATGGCAGCGGCCAGGTGGAAACCACCCGAGGCGCCGCCGTCCGCCCCTCCCTGCTGGCCGACGAGGCCCTGTTATTCGAGTGCGCGTGGTCGCTGACATGGGGAGACGGCAAAGCGGTCTCGCTGGCGTTGGCGATTGACGCCGCGACAGGTATCTTCGAGGCACAGGCGAGCGGCGGCAGCTCCGGAACGACTCAGGCCGTCCGGGTCCCCATATCGGAATCCGCGTTGAAGGACGCGTTCACGGAGGCTTACGTCGCGGAAGCCACTTTCTAGCTGGCCGGGGAAGGCCAAGGCGCCGAATTTTCAGGGGACCATAAAGGAACCCTTTTCCCAGCTCCAATGCCCTTCTGGACGTGTTCGCGCGCGAGCGAGGTAGAGTCCATAGTTGCCCCCTACATTCTTGATTACATCCAATAATTGGACGAACCTTATCAATCATAACGTTACGAAAACGCTAAGGCTATGAAAACCCTCTTTATCTCATTACCAGGCTGCTTAACCACACATTACACGTGCAGTCCAGGGTCTAATTTCGTGTTTGGCTTAGGTCCGCCAGGCTGCCTCGATGGCTATATCCAGGTCCGTGGTCCATAAACCAACGGGGTTCTGCACGGCTTGGCCAAGGCACCTTGGACTTTTCGTGTTTTGTTTTGCTATCATTTTGTAGGCGAATTCAGCATCAGGTCGAATAAGAGCTTTTCTTGAAAAAGTTTGGCCAATTTTCGGTATTCTTGACCGCGCCGGCTTGCTATAATGCGTCAGGTTCTTGGCCATGTGGATTATACGGCGTCCGGTGGCGTCCCACGCCCCGTAAACATGCTTGGGAAATCCTGGAGTACTTATTATCATGAAAAATCGTGTGGTAGTAACCGGAATCGGAATCGTAAGCCCTCTGGGCTTGGATAGAAAATCCACCTGGAAGGCGCTGATGGCAGGCGAGTCCGGAATTGACCGTATCTCGTCATTCGACGCCGAGGGCTACGATACCACCATCGCCGCCGAGGTGAAGGGCTTCGAACCTGAAGCCTACGTCGGCAAAAAGCAGGCCCGTCGCATGGACCGATTCGTACAGTTGGCCGCAGCCGCAACGCTGGAGGCCGTGGAGCACTCGGCGTTGAAGATAGTGCCGGAAAATAGCACTCGTATATCCGTCATGATAGCCAGCGGCATAGGCGGAATCATTACCTTGTCCAGCCAGATCGGAGTGCTGAACGAACGCGGCCCGTCACGAGTCAGCCCCTTCCTGGTGCCCATGATGCTTCCGGACATGGCCTCGGGACAGGTATCCATCATGCTGGGCGCCAAGGGCCCAAATTATTCGACCGTATCGGCATGCTCAAGCGGCGCAGACTCGATCGGCCAGGCGCTGGTGGCCTTGCAGCAGGGCGACGCGGACGTCGTGCTGGCAGGAGGCGCGGAGGCGGCCATCTGCCCTATCGGTGTGGCTGGATTCAACTCCTGCATGGCGCTTTCAACACGCAACGACGACCCGCAGGCCGCGTCACGACCCTTTGACATCGATAGAGACGGCTTCGTCCTGGGCGAGGGTGCCGCGGTCCTGGTGCTGGAGACCATAGACAACGCCGTGAATCGAGGCGCCAAGCCCATAGCCGAATTGGTGGGATACGGGTCCACCGCCGACGCCAACCACATTACGCAGCCCGCGCCCGAGGGTGAAGGCGCCTCAAGGGCCATGCGAATCGCGCTGAAAAAGGCCGGCCTGCATCCGGAAGAGATCGACTACGTTAACGCCCACGGCACCTCTACCCCATTGAACGACAAGTACGAGACTATGGCCATGAAGGGCGTCTTTGGCGAAGAGGCGTACAAAATTCCCGTTAGTTCCACGAAATCCATGACAGGTCATCTGCTGGGCGCCAGCGGGGCGCTGGAGTCGGCCATATCCGTCATGGCCATCTTCAAATCGGCAATACCGCCGACCATTAACCTGGACAACGCGGACCCGGAATGCGACCTGGACTACACGCCTAACGTCGCACGCAAGGTCGTGGTAAAGGCGGCAATGACCAACTCCTTCGGCTTCGGGGGCCACAACGCCTCCCTGGTTTATCAGGCATTCGAGGAATAGGTCCTCCCCTAATAAGACGGCCCGCCTATGCGGAGAGGTCCCAGTATTTGAAAAGGCCGCCTGGTCTTGCTACATGCGCAGACCCGGGACGATGCACTGCTTATGATTTCTAAGAAATGGCGTATGTTGGACGCCCCGCCTGCGGGCTTCTCGCAGGAGTTGGGGCTCCCCTCCTTCCACTCCCACCTGCTGTATAGCCGTGGTGTTAAAACCCGCGCGGATCTGGAGCCCTACCTCAACGCCGATCGCGGTGCGACGTGCGACCCGCTGCTGTTTCCAGGCATGGATGTAGCCGTGGCGCGACTGAGGCAAGCCTTGGAAACTCGGGAGTCCATAGCCATTTTCGGTGACTTCGACACGGACGGAATAACCGGCACCGCACTGCTGATAACCGCCCTGCGAGACGTTGGCGGCTCGGTGGTGCCCTACCTGCCCGACCGGGTAGAGGAGGGGCACGGGCTTAATCCCGACGCCGTCCGCTACCTGGACGAACAGGGTGTCTCGCTGCTGATTACGGTGGACTGCGGCACGACCTCGATCCCGGAGGTCGACCTGGCTACATCCCTGGGAATAGATACCATAATCACCGACCACCACACGGTGCTGCCTACACTGCCGGCGGCGTGTGCGATTCTCAACCCCAACCACCCGGACTCGACGTACCCGTTCCTCGGGTTGACCGGAGTCGGCATGGCGTTCAAGCTGGTCGAGGCGTTATATGGCGACATGGGGTTACCCTGGCCGGAGCATCTGCTGGAACTTGTGGCGCTGGGTACGGTGGCGGATGTCGGCCCATTAACCGGCGAGAACAGATTCTTCGTGAAAAGGGGCCTTGAGAAGCTAAACGAAACGCGAAACGTAGGTATCAGGGCGCTGGCCGAGAGCGCCAGGTTGAAGTTCGGCTCATTGGACACGGAGTCCTTGTCCTTCGGGCTAATACCTCGCCTAAACGTTGCAGGGAGACTGGGAGATGCCGCCGTGAGCCTCTCGCTTCTGACGGCAACCGACACGACAGAGGCTTACGAACTTGCAAGCCAACTTGAACACAAAAATTCCGAGCGCCAGTCCCTTACGGAGCAGGCTATACAGGAGGCGAACCGGCAATTGGAGGCTCAGATGAACGGGGAAGGCCTTCCTTCCATTCTGATAGTCAAGAGCGACGACTGGATACCCGGAATTCTTGGGCTCATCGCCGGCAGATTGGCCGAGCAGTTTTACAGGCCTGCCATCGCGATCTCCACCGCCGGCGAGTTGAGCCGGGCCAGCGCCCGCAGCATTCCAGAATTCAACATCATCGAAGCCATTCGGGTGGGGCGGGAGCTTTTCACCAAGTCGGGAGGCCACCACCAGGCGGCCGGATTCACCATACCCACCGCCTGTCTGGCCGTCCTGGAAGAAAGGCTTCAAGCCGTGGCCGATGAGAAATTGCGAGATGTTGATCTGACGCCCGCAATCGACATCGACTGCGAGGTCCCCCTGTCCATGTTCACCAGGGAAAACTTCGATTTTATTCAATCGCTGGCGCCCTTCGGTGAGGCCAACCGAGCGCCCGTCTTCCTGACGCGGAACGCGCGCGTGGTGGAATCGCGGCAAGTGGGGAGCCAGGGTCGTCACCTGAAGATGCGTGTGTGGGATGACGGCGCGGCTTTCGGCGCAATAGCCTTCCGACAGGGTGACAGGATTGGCGATACACAGCGCGGCGTGGACCTGGTCTACACGGTCAGCCTGGACACGTGGGGATACCAGCCCAAGGTACAGCTAACGGTTATGGACTTCCGCCCTTCCCGCTAAAGAGCCGCTCTCTCAACCCTGACGGCGCGCCGCGTGGCAGCCGACTCTATGATGGCCGACGTGACCTCCACCACACGCAGACCGTCCAATCCCGACGCTCGAAACCCATCGCCACCTTGCACTGCCCTGTTGAAGGCCTCAATCTGTAGCTTGTACAGCTCCTGCAGACCGTCATCGTAGGACTCCGAAATATGCACGGTCTCCGTCTCCACTTCGAGGCTGCCGGTGCAAGCCTCCCACAGGGTGCCGCGCAGGGCGATTCGGCCCTGGCTGCCGTAGATCATGGCGTCGTTCTCGGATTCCGGCACACGGCGGCCCACGGTTATGGAACCCATCGTGCCGTCCTCAAACCGAATGGCAATCGACGCCGCCTGCTCCAGGGGCCTCTCCTCCGTCTGACCGTCGGTTAGGGCGGCCACCTCCGCGATATCCTGCCCGGTCATCCACTGCAGGATGTCGATAACGTGCACGCCGGTCCCCATGAGGGTGGACGCGCCTCCGATCATGCGAGGATCACCCCACCACTGAGAGCGGCCGGTGCGCGCGGGAGGATTCACGACGCCGCGCTGTCCCAAACACCACTGGCCTTGCACCAGGGACACCGCTCCCAGCGCCTGCCGGTCCAGCAGCTCCCTGGCCTTGATGTGCCCTGGATGGAATCTCAATTGAAAGCCCACGCCTAATTGCACGCCGTGCCTCTCGCACTCGGCAACCATTTCCGACGCTTCGGACACGCTGGTGGCCATGGGCTTTTCAGCCAGAACGTGCTTCCCTGCCCTGGCTGCCGCGATTGTATGTTCGGCGTGCAGGAAATTTGGCGACGCGATAAAGACTGCGTCCACGTTGGGGTCAGCCAGAATAGCGTCCAGCGAATCGTATGCCGAGTCGGCCCCATGCTTTTCCGCGAAGGCCTCCGCCGTTGGCAGGTCTCGACTGTAGGCCGCAACGAAGCGTGCGTCAGACGCCTGATTCAATGCGGGAGCCAACTTAACATCGCTGTGTCTGCCAAGGCTTATCAGACCCCATCCAACAGCCATTTATCACCTCATGACACGACTTTTAGCGTTTATTTTGGGTCTCTGCTTTCAGTCTATTGACTGCAGCAGCGGCCTCGTGCCTTAGCAAACAAAGGCGCCCCCTATGCTGGTAGGAAGCGCCTGTTTCGACTGCTGAAAACGCGGTTTCGGGAACCGAATCTACAGATTAGCGGCCCCTCTGCCTCCTGCGGCGTTGGGCCCTGGTGCCACGTCCGGTAGACGTTGGGGGCTCCAGCGGAGCGCCGTCTGCGGCTAATCGAGCGGCGCTCACCGGCCGGGCCTTGATGACGAGAAGCGGCACTGTTATTAACAGGACCAGGATGGCTATGTACTGGGCCTCCTGCATACCGAATCCCCAAACTCTGTCCTCTCTGAGGAACGTGACGAGAAACCGCCCGGTTGAATAAAGCGCCAGGTATAGCGCGAATAGCATGCCATCCGGCCGTATTTTGTTTCTGAGTTTCCAGACCAGCGCCAGAGCCAGCATATTCCAGATGATCTCGTAGGCGATAACCGGTTGAACGGGGATGCCAATGCCGTTGGAGCAGATGCGGGCGTCGCTGATTGGATTGACCCAGTTGAAGCCAAATATGAAATCGTTTGCAGCCTTGGCGCAGTGCTCACCGTTGACGATATCCCCGATGCGGCCAATGGACTGCGAAATTAGCATGACAGGCGCCGTTATGTCGGCGATGATGCCGACAGGGTGCTTGGCCCACAGCGAGTAGCCGGCCCCGCCGATAAATCCGCCCAGAATGCCTCCCCATAGCCCTATACCGCCGGCCCAGATGTAAAGTATCTGGATGAGATTATTCTGATAAAAGCCCCACTGGTCTATCACGTGCACTACCCGCGCACCGATCACGCCGCCGATGATGGCCCAGATGGCAATGGAGTATATGTCGTCCGGATCTATGCCTTTCATCGGCGCCCATCTGCCGACCAGGAAGACGGCCGTTGCCACGGCGATGAAGCTGAACAGACCGTGCCAGCTAAGCAGGAAGGAGCCGAAGGAAACGAGATTGGGACCTACTTCAATTTCAATCATAAAAGTACCGCTATTGAAGAATGGGATGGGGCTGCCGACGCCGTCGCCTCTGTGACCCTTAATTGAGGCCACAACCCCCTTACCAACGCCTGTGCCATCCCCCGCGCCCCACATCGGTTCATCTCCATGGCATGCGCGGACGTTGGGTTGAAAGCCACCTTAAGGTAGCGGGGCGAAGTAGCGGTGTCAAGCCAATTTCACGAGGACAAAATTGCCGATGTTATGGTAATATGAAGGTACCGCGAAAGACACATGATTACGAGGACGACACATGCAGGAAAGCGTTAAGCTCTTCCTAGATTACATGACGGTAGAGAGGGGCGTTTCTCCGAACACGCTTGTTGCATACCGCAACGACCTTAGCCAACTGGTTGCGTACCTGGAAACTACGCACCCAGACGTGGACTTTGGCTGGCAGGACGTCAATGAAGAGGTAATGACCGCCTACCTTCTGCGCCTGCACGACCAGGGCTATTCGGATACGACACGGGCGCGAAAGGTTGCTTCGGCCAAGTCTCTATTTGGCTATTTGCTGGACGAAGGCATAATTACAAAAGACCCTACCGAGAACTTGAGCTCTCCCAGAGTCGGCAGGTCCTTGCCTGAGTCCCTGACCGTGGATGAGGTAGTGGAGTTGCTGGCTTCGGTCTCCAACTCCGGCACACCGGACGTCGTGCGGGACCAGGGCATGCTGGAGCTCTTGTATGCCAGCGGCATGCGTGTAACCGAGCTGGTATCCCTGGACATCGAAGACGTGGACCTGGAACAAGGTTCCGTGCGATGCTTCGGCAAGGGAGCCAAGGAGCGGGTAATACCTATCCACCAGAACGCCGTAAACGTCCTCAGGGAGTACCTGGCCGAGGCCAGGCCCCGCATGTCCAACCCGCGCTCCGGCAGGTCCCTATTCTTGAACAGGCGTGGAGAACGCCTGACCCGCCAGGGTTTCTGGCTGATTCTCAAAGGCCACGCCAAACGCGCAGGGATCCAAAAGAAGATAACTCCGCACACGCTGCGGCATAGTTTCGCTACGCACCTTCTTAGAGGCGGGGCGCCGCTGCGGCATGTGCAAGAACTGCTGGGTCACGCCAGCATCACCACGACGCAGGTGTATACGCACCTGACCAGCGAACACGTAAGGTCCGAATACGACAAGGCCCATCCCCGGGCGCGTTAACCATGTTAACTCACAGGAGAATTCCCTAATGCCTAGCAAAGCCAGTAGAGCGGCATCCAGGCAGGCAAAGCTCAGCAGAAGAAAGCGACGGGACAGGCCAGGGCCCCAACAGACGGACTCCGGCCCGGTCCGGTCTGCCTCCCTCGTGGAAACAGGTGCGGATACAGGGGTTGACACGGCAGTAGCCGAGCCTATCACAAAGGCCGGTCCACGTCGGGAAGAATTGGTCGACGAGGATGTCTCTACGCGACCGGCCCCGCGCGCTGCCACGAGGCAACGGTCGACGCCTCGCCCAGGTCGGCGTGTGGCCGAGGCCGGAGAGTCCCAGGTTTACAAGCACCTTGGCAGCGAGCTTCGCCTGACCGGCATCATCACGGTGTTGATGGCCGCAATTTTGGCCGGCCTTACATTCCTTTTGGGGTAGCTTCGTTTTTCAATCGCAAAGCCGGCCCAGGCAACCCAAAGATTGGGCAGGTCTCTTCATCATTTTCAGGCCGGACCGCGCTTGGTTACGTCTTCGGCATGTACAGGGATAGCCAACAGTAGCTAAACTGGTACATATGCAGCGAATCGATTTCACAGACCGCCTCAGAGCCACACCCACTCGACCCGGCGTTTACCTGATGCGAGACAAGGCCGGGAAAGTGCTGTATGTGGGCAAGGCCGCCAGCCTTCGCAACCGCGTGAGGTCGTACTTCGCGCCCTCCGCCAAGCATCCGCCCAAGATCGTGCGCATGGTGGCCAAGGTGGCTGACTTCGAGTACATCGTCGCGGAGTCGGAGTCCGAGGCCCTCATTCTCGAATGCAACCTCATCAAGGAACACCAGCCTCAGTACAATGCGCGTCTCAAGGACGATAAGAGCTACCCCTTCATCAAGATAGACGTGTCCGAGGACTTTCCGCAGGTGTACATCACCCGCCGAATCAAGAAGGACGGGTCACGCTACTTCGGGCCTTTCGCCAACGCCGGAAGCGTGCGGCGTACCCTGAGCCTTTTGAAGAAGCTATTCCCCTACCGCTCCTGCACGAAGACCATAACCGGAACTGATGACCGGCCCTGCCTGGACTACTTCATCCACCGCTGCGTTGGCCCGTGCATAGGCGCCGTAAACAAAGAGCAGTACGCCGAGGTTATTGACCAGGTCACGTACTTCCTGGAGGGCAAGACGAACGAGGTGGTCAAGGCCATCGAGAAGCGCATGCTGGAGGCCTCGGACGATCTGGAGTTCGAGAAGGCGGCGGCCCTCAGAGACCAGCTTCAGGCCATAGAGAAGGTACACGAGGGACAGAAGGTCCTGCACCTGACAACAGACAACATCGACGTGATTGCCGCGTCTGCGGGGCTGCGAGAGGCCTGGGTAGAGGTATTCTTCATAAGGCAGGGAAAACTTATCGGCCGCGACAACTTCCTCATGGCCGGCACGCAGGACGACGAACCCGGAAAGATCCTGACCGCCTTCGTGAAGCAGTTCTACGACGCCACGCCGTACGTTCCTCCGCGGATACTGGTGGAGCACGGGCTGGAGGACACCGCCGCCATAGAGTCCTGGCTAATGGAGAAGCGTAGAGGCACGGTGAGGATACAGGTGCCCCAGAGAGGCGAGAAACGCCGTCTGGTTGAGATGGTGGCCGAAAACGCCGCCCAGGGCTTCGCTCAGCTCCAGGTGAAGCAGATGGCGGACACCGCGGCCATGGACACCGCGATGTCAGAGCTACAGGAGGCGTTGAGCCTGCCCAATCTGCCCAAGCGCATCGAGTGCTACGACATCTCCAATACGCAGGGAACGAATCCCGTAGGCAGCATGGTCGTATTCGAAAACGGCAAGCCGCGAAACGATCACTACCGGCGCTTCAAGATAAAGTCTGTGGATGGCATTGACGACTACTCCATGATGCGGGAGATGCTGACACGCCGTTTCAAGCGGTTCTCAAAATTAAAAGCGAACGGCAAAAATAATTCGGACGCGGCGGCAGATTCAGGCGCTACGTCAAGCAAGAGCGGCGGTGGAGAGGCCTGGGGAATCGCCCCGGACCTGGTCCTGATCGACGGAGGCAAGGGCCACCTGGGCGCTGCCTTGAGCGTGTTCCTGGACCTGGGGATAAACGACATTCCTCTGGCCAGCCTTGCCAAGGAAAACGAGGAGCTCTTCGTCCCGCAGATGCCGGAGCCCATCGTGCTTCCGCGTACGTCTCAAGGCCTTTTCCTTGTCCAGAGGGCGCGCGACGAGGCCCATCGGTTCGCCATAACCTTCCATCGGGAGCGCCGCTCCAAGAAGAGCGTGGAGTCGGCCCTGGACCTGGTCCCGGGCATCGGGCCCAAGCGCAAACGCCTGCTGCTGCGCAAGTTCGGCTCACTGAAAGGCATTCAGGCCGCCTCCATGGAGGAGCTGGCCGCCGTGCCGGGCATGACCCTCAAACTGGCCCGTCAAGTCAAGAACTACGTCTAGCCCCAGAGCACGGAAAGTTGCACCGTCTTCCCCTTCATTGGTAATCGCCTGGATGCCCTGTCGCCCAATTACTTGCATGATATTTGGGTGGCTTCGTCGGCAATTCGGACGTTTTCTTTTGGTGATAAGAAAGGCTATGCCCTTTTACGGTTCCAAAACTCTGTTCAGGTCCGGTCTCGAACATAGTTTTTGGAAAAGTATCGGAAAACATGCCTTTTCTTGAACAGGGATCAAGACCTTGGTTAACCGCTGTAAGGCTTTTTTCTGTACAGCTAGCTTAGGCCTTTTTGACATATTCCAAAATCGGTACATTTCGACAGGGAAACGCTCTCAAAATCCCGTTGCGAAGACAAAAATGAGGGCGGTTTTGACACCGCCCTCAACCCAAAACAACGGCACGGCCCTGCCTCACCACAGGGCACTACATGACCCGCTACGCCGACGACCCATCGCCGCCATTTGAGCCCCCACCGGTCGCCCGCATGAACTGGCCCAGCAGATTAGTGAACTCCATGGGGAAGATGAACTTAGTTGAGGGACTGTCCCCTAGCTTCTGCAGAGTCTCGAAGTACTGAAGGCTAAGCGTGTTGCCGTCGATGTTCTGCGCCACGCTATGTATGCGGTCCAGGGCGGTGCTGAAGCCCTCTGCCCGCAGGATAGCCGCCTGCTGGTCTCCTTCGGCTGATAGGATTTCGGCCTGGCGCGCACCCTCGGCCGTCAGTATCGCCGCCTGCCTCTGTCCTTCCGCCACCGTGATCGATGCCTGCCGGGTGCCCTCAGCTTCCGTAACCGTAGCGCGTCGCCCGCGCTCGGCCGACATCTGCCTGTTCATCGCCTCCTGAATGTCCCTGGCCGGCTCGATTTCCCTTATCTCCACCTGCGTTACCTTGATTCGCCAGCGCACCGTGATCTCGTCTAACTTTGTGCGCAGCGACTCGTTTATGCGCTCCCGCTGGGAGAGCACATCGTCCAGGGCCATCTCGCCGATAACCGCCCTCAAAGTGGTCGTCGCAATGCCTATCACGGCCGTGCGATAGTCCACGACCTCCAGGATCGACCTCTCTGCTTCATCCTCTATAACCCGCATGTAGACCAGAAAGTCGATGTCTATGGGAGCGTTGTCGCTGGTGATGTTGGTCTGGCGGGGGATGTCGATGACGTCCTCGCGCAAGTCAATGGTCTGCGTTGTGTGGAATGGCCAGAGCAAGATATGCATCCCGGGACGCCGCAAGCCTACGAATTTGCCCAACCAGAACACGGCCAGGAACTCATACTGCTGGACGATCTTGATAAATGGAATCATGATTCATCTCCTAAAGATTCTTTGTCGGCCTGGAAAACCCTTAGAACCAGACCCTCTACGGCCAACACTATTACCTCCTTACCGTTTTGGATAGGTTCGCCATCATCGGACTCGGCAGACCACTGCTCGCCTGCCACGTACACGGTGCCACTGGGGTGTAGGTCGGATATCGCGTGGCCCAATTGACCTACCACCTCGCCGATAGTGGTGGCACCGGCATAAACGACCGCCTTTGTCGCCTGGTGGGTAGCCCTGGCCATCAGGAATATCAGTGCAAGCAAAAAGGCCGTTACCGTGCCCAGTACCCAGAGGCTTAACTCTACCCTGGGAGCAGCCGGAAGCTGCGGAACGAATGGACCGAAGCTGAGGTTTCCGAACAGCAGAAACGCCCCCAGAATGAAGCTTATCGCTCCGCCGACGCCGAACACGCCGACTCCCGGCGCCTGCGCCTCCAGGTAAAACAGGCCCATCGCCAGCAGGATAAGACCAGCGCCGACCCAGTTGACCGGCATACTGCCCAGGGCCACGAAGGCCAATGCCAGGGCGATTAGCCCTATGATGCCGGGGCCCAGCAGGCCGGGACTCAGGAACTCTATCAGAATTCCCAGTCCCCCTATGGTAAGGAGTATAAATGCGATGTCCGGATTGGCTAAAAAGCCCAGGAACCGCTCCAACGGCGTTCTGGAGATTGTTACGATACTTATGCCCTCGGTCCGCAACGTGACCTGGCCGTCGTCCAACTGCACAGTTCTGCCGTCCAACTGAGCCAACAGATCGTCCAGGTCCTGCGCCACGATATCCACGATGCCGATTTCCAATGCCTCCGCCGCCGTATATGAGACCGCGCTGAGCACGGTGTCCTCCAGGGCCTTTACATTGCGGCTCCGCCGGCCGGCAATGCCGCGTATCAGGGCCGCCGTGTCCTCCGTTACCTTGTCTTTTATCGTTTCGGGTAGGTCCTCGCCACCGGAGCCTACGGGCGACGCCGCGCCAATATTAGTCGCCGGAGCCATCGCCGCTATATGGCTTGCGGACGTAATGAAGGTGCCGGCTGAGGCCGCCTGCGCCCCCGACGGAGACACGTACACAACCAGGGGAATCGGAGAGCCCAACATGCTCTCCACGATCTCTCGCGTGGACCCCAAAAGGCCCCCTGGAGTGTCCAATTTGATGATTAGAAAGCTGTGGCCGCCTTCAAATGCTGAGACGATGCCGCGGGCCAGGAAGTCGGCCGACGCGGAATCGATGGCGCCGTCGATACTCATAATGGCCGCCGTGTGGTTGGAGCCGACGGCGGGTGTGAGATTATTGATGGCGAGAAATCCGCCGAAGCCCAGTGCTACAAAAAGCAGCGCCAATTTGCGTCGCACGTCTGCACCTGATTCGCATTAACAAAATACGGGGCGGCTTCAGACGCGATGGTACCGGGCCGGGCGAAAAATGGCAAATCCGGGATAATCGGCAGGGGTTTCGCGTTTAGTTTAGGTTACGCGGAGCGATGGCAGGGTCAGCCTGTCGTTAAGCCGCTCCCTTAGCGCGGGGGAGGCTAATATGCGGTGAAGCCGTCATAGAAATTCTCGAATTGTTTGGAGTTGCGGGTGCATATAACCTCGCCCCGTTCCTTGGCCGTGGCCGCCACCATGGCGAAGTAGACCAGCCTGCCCCGCTCATCCGCGTGTGCCGAGGCTATCCACAGCCCAGCCTGCTTGGACGCCGCGATCGTGAATGGCGCCTCCTCCAGAAATGAGAGGATGCTGCTGTATGTTATCTCCGTGCGGCGCTCCATGTCCGGCTCATTCCACAGGTGGAAGACGGTCAGCGGTGAAATAGCGGCGGTTACCTCGCCGTCCAAGATAGTGTCGATCACGTCCCTGGCGCCGCTGTCTCCGCTTCGGAAGTCCTCAAACAGCGTGCTGTCAACCAGAATGTCCGCCACGCTTAGGCGCCTACCCTTCCAAAGCTTTCCCGGATTAGCTTCTTGGCCTCATCCTCGGAGAGTTCTACGGGTGACCCGACCGGCTGCCGGCCCTGCATACGGACGTATTCGTCTTCCCAGATGGATGGCTGCCGCGACGGACCACCCTCCAACGTCGCCGGAGCTGAATCGCCCGCCCTGCCTGACAACGCCAGCTCCAGGGCGTCTTCGAGGAACCTGCGCAGGGGGATTCTCAGCTCCGTGGCCCGGGCCTTGGCGGCAAGGTACAGGTCCTCCCGTACCGAGGCATATATCTGTCGGGTTGGCTGTTCCTTGGGAGAAGTCATAATACTATCAAACTACGGCCATATGGGCATATTGTCAATATGCCGTGAGACCACTCCGGACTGATCTTCAGCCATCGCAGCAGCGGTCCGACCGCCCGACACAATCTCCGCGGTTCCGGCCGAAAGAAGGCTAAAGCGGACTCGCCTGCGGCTCGTCGAACGTGTCCGTTCTCGGATATCTCTCGACGGCTTGTTACAGGCGTGGAAAAGTACCTCTCCTGAAATGGCCCGTACAGAGGCGGAATTCCCGCCACATTACAAATACCTCCACCCTCTTCGAATTAAGCCGTGATGTTTTCGGGGCCTGTGTCCACAACGACGCTTTTCCCAAATAGCATTCTGCTCCGGATTTCGATACCCTGCCCTACCTGACCGGTAATTTGCCCGCTGCACCGCGAAAGCCTGATGGTATAATGTGCGGCGTCATGAAAATAGTCATCGCTCCGCAAGCCTTCAAAGGCAGCATCTCCGCGCTGGACGCAGCCCGCGCCATGCGCGAGGGCGTCCTGAGAACCGTCCCGGACGCAGATGTCCAGATGGTGCCGGTGGCCGACGGTGGAGACGGCACCCTGGAAACGCTGGTTGAAGGCTCTGGCGGCGAAATCCGGACCATCGAGGTGACTGGACCGCTTGGAGAGCGACGATCCGCCGAGTGGGGCGCCATGGGCGACGGCCGTACCGCCGTCATCGAGATGGCACGCACCTCCGGGCTGGCGCTTGTGCCTCTGGACAAACGCAACCCTCTTACGGCGACGACCTATGGACTGGGCGAAGCAATCCGCAAGGCGCTGGATGATGGCTTTCGCAGTTTCATCATTGGAATCGGCGGCAGCGCGACCAACGACGGCGGCGCGGGAATGGCACAGGCTCTGGGGGTAAGGCTGCTCGATGAGCGTGACGGTCCCCTTCCCTACGGCGGGGCCGCGCTGGCCGACTTGCACAGGATTGACATGTCCGGGGTGGACCGCCGAATACGCGAATCTGAATTCATGGTGGCCTGCGATGTGAACAACCCCCTGACGGGACCCACCGGCGCTTCGGCAATCTACGGTCCGCAAAAGGGAGCGACGCCGGACATGATAGCGGAGCTTGACGCCGCGTTGGCCCACTTCGCCCGAATCGTGAAGCGCGACGTCGGAGCCGACATCGCGGAGGTGCCCGGCTCAGGTGCTGCAGGCGGACTGGGAGGCGGGCTAATCGCCTTTGCCAACGGTGAGCTGCGGGCCGGCGTAGACATCGTGCTGGACACCGTGGGTCTGGACGATTTCCTGCCGGGCAGTGATCTTGTCATCACCGGCGAGGGCGCCATCGATCACTCCACTATCTACAACAAGGCCCCGGTCGGTGTTGCGGCCCGCGCCAGAAAGCTTGGCATACCCGTGATAGCGGTGGCCGGCTCGCTGGGAGATGGGTTCCGCGACGTTCACCAGCACGACATAGACGCTGTGACGTCAATCATGACAGCGCCCATGTCCCTGGACGACGCATCGGAGGGCGCTGCGGAGCTGCTGGCCACAGCAGTCGAAGAGGCCCTGCGGCTCATGCAGGTGGGCGTGAAGGTTTTCAAAGCCTGACACCCCACTAGCCTACCAGCACCATGTGTACTTCACCGGGCCCGTGAACGCCCGTGACCAGGGTGTTCTCGATGTCGGCGGAGCGGCTGGGCCCGCTGATGAGGGTCATGTAGCTGCCCAGGTTGTCGTTCAGGAATTCCTTGCGCCGCAACGTGAACAGCTCATCCAGGCTGGGTAGTACCTGGCCCTTCTCCACTACCGCGATATGCACGGGCGGCAGAAGGGAAACAACCCTGCTAACTCCCTTTCGCCCCAGCAGCACGGCGGTGCCGGTTTCGGCGATGGCGTAGTCGACTCCTGTGATGCCAACGTCCGCGCTGATGGCCTTCCGACGCCAAGTGTCGCGTTGCATTTCCCTGTCCGAGCCGTCACTGAGGACCATGGCTTCCAAACTGGCGCCGGCGTCATGCAAGGCGGCTTCCAGGTTCAGGGTGTCCAGCGCAGAATGAGCGGAGCGCAGGACCGACTTAGCCTCCACTTCTCTGACAATGTTGCGTATATGGTTGGCTGCCTGCGCTGCTGTGACGCATCGGGCCACTCTCCAGCCCGCCTCAGCAGCAGTCTTCTCAAGCTGCGCCATGTACTCTTCGGCGTGGGCTTCCAGTCCACGCGATATGGCCTGGGCCCAGGACTCTACCTGCTGGTGGTTAAGGGACAGATGGGTGACGTCGGGTAAGGTGGGCGGAGTGCCGGCATCCCTGCCCCCAGAATCCCTGCCCAAGGATCGGCGCACATTCGCTATGAATTCCTTGCTGTCCACCGCTCATTCCCTCCAGCGCTTGCGGAACGGCTTAGATGCCAACGCCGGCAGTGTCCTCAGCCTGGTCCAGGCGGACAACGGCGGAGGCAGCTTGTTGATGCGCCCGTTCCTGACGATGGGCATCTGCAACAGCCTGGCCAGTCCACTGAACACCCTCAGACTGAGGCTGCTCGATAGGCCCAGCCTCCAGAGTTTGAAGGTCATGGCTTCGCCAAAGGAGGCCGTCTTGTGCTCCGGGTAGTTCGCCCCTTCGGCAAGCTGATTCCGCATGTAAAGCAGCATCCGCGGCATGTTGATCTTGACGGGGCAGGCCTCCTTGCACGCGCCGCAAAGGGTGGAGGCGTAGGGCAGGTCCTTGCCGTCCGACAGGCCCGTAAGCATGGGCGAAATGATCGCGCCGATAGGTCCGGGATAGACCCACCCGTAGGCATGGCCTCCAACCTTTCGGTACACGGGGCAAGCGTTCAGGCAGGCCCCGCACCGGATGCAGTACAGCGACTCCCGGAGAGCCGGGTCCGCCAGCAGACGATTCCTTCCGTTGTCAATCAAAACCAGGTGAAATTCATCCGGACCGTCCTCCTCGTCTTCCTTGCGCGGGCCGGTGATGGTGGTGACGTAGCTGGTGATGCGCTGGCCTGTGGCCGACCTTATCAGCAGCCGCAGGAAGACGCCCAGGTCCTCTATGGAGGGAATTACCTTCTCCATGCCGGTTATCGCGATATGCAGCTTTGGCATGGATGTGCACATGCGTCCGTTGCCCTCGTTGGTTACCAGGGCCACGGTGCCTGTCTCAGCCACAACGAAGTTCGCGCCCGTAATGCCCATGTCGGCCTCTATGAACTTCTTGCGAAGCTGACGCCGTGCCTCGGCCGCCAGGTCCGTGATCTCCGTCATTTGCGGCGTGCCAAGCTTCTCATGGAAGAGGTCCGACACCTGTGCCTTAGACTTGTGTATTGCCGGCGCTATGATGTGGAAGGGAGTCTCGTCCGCCAATTGGATTATGTACTCGCCCAGGTCAGTCTCCACCGGCTCGATGCCAGCCTCCTCCAGGCTTTGGTTCAGGCCCATCTCCTCGGAGACCATTGACTTGCCCTTGATGGCGACCTTCACGCCCCGAGACTTCGCGACCTCTATCACGTACTGGGTTGCCTCGGCGGCGTCCTTTGCGAAGAAGACCTTGCCTCCAGCGGCGGTCACGGTCCGCTCCACCATCTCCAGGTAGTAGTCCAGGTTATCGATGGTGTGGGCCTTGATTGCGCGCCCGCGGTCACTGAGCTCATCCCAGTTAGGGGTGGCTTCGGACGCGGCGATGCGGGCCTTGTGAAATCCGTTGTAAAGCCCCAACAGATTGTTCTGAATCTGCTCGTCCTTGAGAGCGGCGGCGGATAATTGTGGGAACTGCTTTATTCGAGGTCGCATAGAAAAACCTCTACCGGGACCTGCCAGAGTTGTTCGAGCCGGCCTTCTGTCCGAGGGCGTCATCCAGCAGCGTGGCCAGATGCACCGGGCGGACCCTGGAGCCGCCCTTCTCCAGTCCGCCTCCGATCTGCATGAGGCAACTGGAGTCGCACGCGACCACGGACGACGCGCCGGTGGCCTCGATTCGGTCCAGCTTGTCCTGCAGCATTGCGCCGGAGATGTCTGGATACTTGACGGAGAAGGTGCCGCCGAAGCCGCAACATACCTCCGCCTGGTCCATCTCAACAAGCTCAACACCCGGGAGGGAGCGGATCAAAGACCTGGGCTGAGTGGTCGCGCCCAGCTCTCGACGCAGGTGACAGGCCTCGTGGTAGGTTACCTTGATCTGCCCGGTGTTCTTCTCGGCCTTATTTGACTTATCCACCAGGTGCGACAGATCGGAAACTCCCAGAACGTCCACAACGAACTCAGACAGCTCGTAGGTGCGCCCTGCCAACGACGTAGCCTTCTGCAGGGATTCCGGTTCTTCGTGGAAGAGTTCGGGATAAAAGACGCGGATCATGCTGGCGCAAGACCCGGACGGCACAACTACATGCTCGGAATGCTGAAACTGGTCCAGCACCCTTCTGGCCAGCGGCTTGGCATCGGTCCAGAAGCCGGCGTTGTAAGCAGGCTGACCGCAGCAGGTCTGGGCCTGGGGAAAGTCCAGCTTTACGCCCAACCGTTCCAGGACCCGCACCGTGCTCTCGCCTACCTCAGGGTAAAACTGGTCGATGATACAGGTGACGAACAGCGAGGCCTGGACTTGCTGCGTGCTCGGAGTCATTAAAGAACCAAGCCGTGCACCACGAAGCCCGCGATCCAGCCTGCTATGAAGGCGGGGCCGCCGGCGAATAACCAGCCCTCATTCGATTCTTCAGCGGGACCGTGCAGCCGCAGGTAAAGAAGGAAGAGTCCCAGGCCGGCAGCCATGAGTATCACCGATAAGGCATTTACGCCAAGGGCAATGCCAATAATGAACCCGACGATGGCCCAGGAAAACGGGGTGTCCGCGAAACGTGCGATGTCCATAGGCTAGAAGGATACACTCCCGCCCTGCCGTATGCAATGGAATCGTTCTCCAAAGACATGCGGCGTTGGACTCTTATCGCCTGCTCTTGGCAAACCTATTGTCCGCTGCAATAATTAGCCTGGGGAGAATGGGGGGCGGCCCTGCCGCGCTCCCAAGACGAACCCGGGCCTGCGACGCCCCAACCTGCTAAAAGGGAGCAAAGAATTGACATCTGCAATCGAATCGTGGAAGAGCCGTGTGGAATCCCACCACGCGCAGTCCGAGAAGGTACAGGCCAAGGCGGACTGGTCGTCCAGCGATTACTGGAGACCTTTCGCCCAGCATTTCAGGCAGGACCCTCGACGCACCGACGACCCTATGATCGACAAGATCGCCTCCAGAATCAGCGCGGAATCCACTGTTCTGGACGTAGGTGGCGGCGCCGGACGCATCGCGTTGCCGCTGGCCTTAAAGGTGTCCCACGTCACCGTCGCGGAGCCTTCCGAGAGCATGATCGAGCAGCTTCAGGAAGAGGCGAAACAGTCGGAGATAACCAACGTCACGGTGGTGCAGAGCCTCTGGGAGGACGCCAAGGTGGAGCCCGCCGACGTGGTAATATGCGCCCACGTGCTCTACGGCGTGGCCGACGCTGAGCCGTTCATTCGCAAGCTGGCTGAGCACGCCAGGGAGCAGGTGATGATCCTGTGCTTCATGCGCGCACCCATATCCCGCATGTCGCCCTTCTGGCTTCCCGTGCACGGCGAGGAGCGGATCGATATGCCGGGGCTGTCGGAGCTGATGCCGCTACTCTGGGAGATGGACATCTACGCCGACGTGGAGATGTTCAAGCCCTCACCGTTACAGACCTTTGAAAGCCGGGAGGACGCGCATAGTCAGCTTCTGGGACGGCTTTACGTGGAGCCGGACACCGAGCAGGACCAACGCCTGAAAAAGGCCATCGAGGACTTGCTGGTGGAGACTCCCGACGGCCTGGTGATTAAGGGCGTGACGCCCGGCCGGATGGGATTAATCAGTTGGACGCCGGAGTAATGCGTAACCGTAACAAGGCAAACTCGCGTGGCCAGTGGAGCCGTGGCAAAATTCTGAAAACGCAGCGCCCTCCGATATCGGTCCAGCTACGGACTGCCCATCCAAATTGCTCCAAAGTAATCCAATAATTACGCCCGGTATTTGGGGTGCCAGCCTCCGCCTGTCCACGTGCTGACGGTACGCGGCGTTATTCTGATTAGACACCTGGGCTCGTTCCTGGTGCTGTTGAAGTAACGCATGCCTTCCTCTTCGCCCAGGTAGCGTATGGCCCTGGCGGGCGCGGACGGCAGCCAGGCGTCATCCTCGATGA
>JACZVF010000015.1 GCA_022572805.1 Chloroflexota bacterium | reverse complement strand
GATGAGCATCGAGACGATACGGGCGTCCATTGGCGGTGGCGGAGGTGGTGGCGGAGGTGGCGGAGGGGGCAGTACGCCCAACACGCCCGTGCCGCCGACGCCCACTTGCACAGCAATCGTCGACCCCTTGCCGGCATTCGCAAACGCTACTTTGGCGCTTGAAAGCGGTAGCAGTTGCGTCGGTCAACCTATAACTCTGGATATCGTCCTTAGCGAAGCACCAAGCGGCTTTTCTGGTATGCAAGTATTCGTTACAGTAGCCGATCCCAATATCGCCGAAATTCAGTCTGTTATTTACAACGTAGATCTGGGTTTCGTTGACCCAACGTTGCCATCGGACACTACCGAGCTTCGCGCAGTTGACACAGGTCTAGATGTTCAGGCGGGGGCAACCAACACATCATTGGTGGCCATTACACTCAACGTGTTGTCCGTAGGACTTACTCAAATAAATATTGATCTGGGGCCTCTCGACATTGGAGAAGAGGACGGCTCAATAATGGTCGTTGACCTCGTAGGTGGTGTCTTGACGGTTAACTAGGGCGCAACGCCAACCTGACCCGGCATCGCGACATTGTTCCTTTTCGTGATACGAAACGCCGGCCCCCCCAACTCAGGTAGCCGGCGTTTTCGATCTTATCGTTGAGCTGAGAGGTGTGACCGCTACCGCACCCTGCTAAGCTCCGTGCCGGCCTCGGTCTTGCTTATGGTGGCCGTCATGTTCCAGCGCAGCCTCTCATCAAAGCCGTCCAGACTTATCCGTGCCGTGTATGTGATGGCCCCCTGTTTTTGCTTGCCGAACTTGCTTATGCTGATCACAGTCCCCTGCATATCAAGACCCGGCAGCGCGTCGAACTTAACGGTCACTATGTCGTCCTCGCGCAGATTGACCACGCTCAGCTCGTCCAGGTCGTCTGTCTCGATCTCCCACCGAGACACGTCCGCAAGCCTCATTACCACGTCGGAGGGACCGATCTCCTCGCCGGCATTGACGTCGACGGCGGTAACGGTGCCTCCGAACGGCGCACGAAGCTCCGTGTCCGCCAGCGCAATTGTGGCGATTTCCAGGTTGGACTCGGCAACGTCGACCGCAGCCCTGGCCTCCGCCAATAACGCGTCCCGCCGAGCCTCGTCAAATGGGTCCGGCCCGGCGCTCAGACGTGCGTAGCGTGATTCGGCCCTATTGAATTCGCCACGCGCCAACGCGATCTCGAAAGCGTTCGGCCAGTCCAGCAGGTCGTTTAGTCGCGCTTCGGCCGCCAGCATCTTCGCCTTCGTTTGGGCGACAACAATGGGATCGGGGAAATTCAGCAGGTCATCCCTCTCAGCCAATGCCTCGGCAAGCTCTCCTTCCGCATGGTCAACGCTAATTTGCGACCTGCCTGCCTGCACCTGCGCCAACTCATTCTCCGCATCCGTCAAGGCCTGATCGGTGTCGAAAATGGCGTTCTCGGCTTTGGCTACCGCCGATGGGCCATCCGACATGGCCGTATTCAGTCCGTCCTGGGCATCCAGGTGGGAGTCCCACACGTCCTCTATTTCGCGGTTTACGCAGGCCTGCCCGAGTTGAATATCCAGCGTGTCTGCGCAAGTAGGCAGCACGGAGCCGGCAAGGGGATGGAGGTAGAGCCACGCGAACACGGTAAACTCATTCCAGCGCGTCGACGGATCGTCCGGCGCGATGCCGTTGGCATATGCCAGGTTGCTTCTATTAAAGGCTTCGTCCAGGTCCAGGTCCCATTCCCTGTACAGCGTCTCGGGGTCCTTGGTAATCTCTTCCCCTGTCAGGTCAACGCCCAGCCATTTCAGGTAACGGTCACGAAGGTTGTCTTCGGCGTCGTCCGCCAGCTTCTGCGCAGCGCGTATCCCCAATGCGCTTCGGGCCTTCGCCGCTTCCAGGTCCAACCTGGCGTTATCCAGGTCGTTTCCTGCAGCAGTAACGTCGTTTATGGTGTCCTGCAGCACATCGCCCAACTTTCTGGCCTCTTTCACATCGACCTCTGCCCTGAGAACGGCGAACTCCGCATCAGCTATGTCCAAAGTCCTGGAGGCCAGGTTCGCCAGCGTATCGGAGGTCTCCGGAATCCCGGCGGTACTGGACTGGCCCAATGCGATCAGATAGTCTTCCTGCGCCTGCTCAAGGCCTGCCTGGGCGTCGGCCAGGGCCTCGTCCTGAATAGCCTTGAACTTGGTCCATTCCGGAAACAGCGAGTCTCTCGGCGCCAGTTGCGCTCCCGACACATGCAGGAAATTCGCTTCGGCGTCCCGTAGTTCCAGGCCGGCCAACTCGGCGTCTATAGGCAGAGTCTCCGCCTCATCTTGTCGTTCTTTGGCTATTGTGGCGTTCTGCCTGGCCAGCTTGGACCTGGCTATCGCCAGATCGGTCTGGGTCTTGGAGAAGGCGGACAACTCCCGCCCGTTATCCAGTCTTGCCAGCACGTCGCCCTCCGAGACGACCTGGCTTTCAGATACCAGTATCTCGCGCAGAATGCCGGACTTGGTCATGCTGAGGTCCGCGCTCTGGATGGGCAGGACTACAGCGTCCGCCGTGACCGAGATCAGGACTGTTGCTATAGGCGTAGCCGCTTCCTCGGTGATGTCGGCGTCATCATCGCCCAGCACCAGAATCAAGACAACCACTGCCAGCGCTATCGCGGCGGCGGCGCCTCCGCCCAACATAACAACGACCTTGTTTAATTTCACGTTCGATCTCCTTTTGCTTGCTTCCGGTTATGCCAAGATTTTATCGGCATATCTTAATCTTCACTCATATGATAAGACTTCTCTCACGCTGACGCGGGAGGCCCGCCATGCAGGCATTCCGCTCGATATAACGGACAGCACCAGGACGACGACCAGCCAGATCACGGCCCCGAGAGGCGAATACTTGTAACCGAACTGGAAATCAATGGCGTTGGCGATTAGCTTGCTGAACAGAATGCCCAGGGGAATACTTAATGGCAGCGCAATGAGCCAGCTAATGAGCCCGATCATCACTCCCTCGCCGATAAATATACCGCTGACGGCGCGTCCGGAGGCGCCAATCGCCCGCATCACTCCGACCTCCCTCTGCCGTTCCAGCGCACTAATTGACAGCGCTCCCGATAGACCGACGCTGCCGACAACTGCGATGAGCACAGAAATAACAAGCAAAAGGTAGGTGATGATGCTCAGGCCGCCTGAGTTTTGCTCAAGGAACTTGGCCGATGTAAGGGAGAACCCCACGTCCTTGCCCTGACCGTCCAGCCATTCCCTAAGCTCGCGGGCGAACCCCACAAGTTCGGCCTCATTCCGACTCTCGGTGCCAACGAACAGGGTTGTGCCTCGCGCATTGGTGCCCTGTTCCCTGAGTAGCACATCGAGCCAGACAGCCGAGGCCGTCTGGTTATCGTTGACGTCAAACAGTAGGCCGACGACCACCCACTCTCTGTCCCTTTCGTTTATCTCTATGACAACATCATCGCCCACAGACACGCCTAATTCTATGGCGAGGTGCTCGTTAAGGACAACAGCCCTTTCGTCCTCTGGGAGCAGGAAACGTCCCGCAGTCACAACCTGACCGTAGGCCTCTCCGTCTCTTGATACGCCGATGAGAGTCAGCGATTCTTCATCTTTTTTCTCTCTGTCGTCAGTCCTGCGGATGGCAGCCCCATCACCGAACTGCAGCATTTCCGCGTACCTAATCCCGGGCAGGCTGCTAACCAGAGTCTCTATGGCATCTACACGTTGGGGCTGCTCGAAGCCGATCAGAATATCGAACCGGTATGTCTCTAAGAAATCGTCGAAAAAACCGACCATGGACGCCTGCACGGTCATGACCATCATGAATATCGCGCCTGAGAATACCAGCGCCACGAGAGTCATGATAAGCCGACCCCGGTTGCGGAATGTATTGCTTATCGTCATTACGACCAGGGGCGGAAGCTTCTGGAGGCTCGACAGCATTCGCTCAATGGGGCCTGAGCCTACCGTCAGTCCGTATCCGCTGATCGCATCGCGTACAGTGGTGCGAGCCGCGGCCGTGACCGGCCAAAGCGCGGCGATGAGGGGCGAGACCAGCCCAAGGGTGAGCTGTACCACGACGGCCATTAATGGAAACTTGAAGTCGACAGTCTCCATACTGAAGAGTCCCAGCATGATGGCGGAAAGCCGGAACGCGCCGAGCACGCCCAGGGGTATGGCAATAAGCAAGGCGATCACGACATAAACCATTACGCTGCTCAGATATATACGAAAAATCTCGATTGAGGATGCGCCGACAGCCTTCATCACCCCGATTTGCGGTACCTGCTCGGTCACGATGGCCGTGATGGTGTTAACTACCAGGAACAGGCTCAGGCCAAGGGTCAGGAAAGACATGACGATCAACAGCAAGAAAATGCCGTTAATAGTGTCCTGGAAGAAGTGCTTCTCGGGGTCGAATGTCTCCGGCGTACCGTGCCTGATGTTCAGGGTGTCTAGGCGGCCGGAGATATCGAGCGCCCGTTCCTTGGCCGTATCCTCGTCGTAAACCGGCAGGGCCGCCACTACCTGATTGAAGCCGGAGGGACCTCCAAGCTTCACTATGTCGCGGCGGGTGACGTAAAAGGTGGCATCTCCCCCGAACACGACGGGCTCGGCCCATACGTCATATAATTGTCCTATGACGTCAAATGCTCTCGGACGCCCATTGACCTCAAAATAAACGATCGAATCCAACGCGACGTTGAATTTTCCGGCGGTGCCGCGCTCCACGGCTACACCGCCGCTTGCCGGCCAGCTCCCCGACTCCAGTTTCAGCTTGTCGTATGTCTGGTCGTCGTAGTCGTCGCGGGCGACCAGGCCTACCGGCTCCCAGGGGTCATCCAGGTGCGATTTCCAGCGTAGGCGAAGAGAGACCTTGCCCTCCGCACCCTCTATGCCGGGCAAGTTCCCTATTGCCCTGACCGTGTCATTGGTAACCCCGGAACCGACTGATGCTCCCTCGAATCCTCCTCCAATAGTGATGTGGGCAGGATTTGCGGCCCGCCAGGTCTCGCCCATGCGGTCCTGCATGATATCCAGCAGACCCATTGTCAGGCCTATGGCGAAGACGCCCACGCCGATGCTCAGCACCACCTGCGCGGTACGGCCCTTGCGGGCGTAAACATCTCGCCATACCTTTTTCCATATGACGTTTATATTTGGCTGGCCGATGTTCATAATTATTCGATCTATTTCGACCTATAACGTAACACGCCTGGAGTCTTCGTCTCTCACAATCTCACCATCGGCTATCTCTATCATCCTTGGCGTTCGGTGGGCGATATCCCGGTCGTGGGTGACCATGATCAAGGTCTTCCCCCCTTCTTCAACCAGCCGGAAGAAAAGCTCTACCATCCGCCCGCTGGAAGCTGAGTCCAGGTTTCCAGTAGGTTCGTCCCCTACGATGAGCGGAGGGTCATTCGCCAAAGCCCTTGCTATGGCAGTGCGCTGTTGCTCCCCGCCGCTTATCATGCTGGGCAGCTTAAGGGCATGATCCGCCAGGCCTACCGTGTCGAGAAGGTCCATGGCGCGTTGCCTGCGTTCCTTTCGGTCGAACTTGTTGGCGAAGTCCATGGGAAGTATTACGTTATCCACGATGCTCAATGCGGGAAGCAGCTGGAAAAACTGAAAGACGAGGCCCAGGTTCTGGCCCCTCCAGCGCGCCAGTTGGCCCTCCTTCATCTCGTCTATCCGGATTCCGCCAACCTCGATTTCGCCCTCGCTGGGCCTGTCTATGCCCGTAATCATGTTTATCAGCGTAGATTTGCCACTGCCGGATGGTCCGACGATGGAGACGAACTCGCCTCGATTAACCTGGAAGTTAACGTTCTTGAGGACTGTTACCTCACCCTCACCGACGGGGAATCGCTTGAACACATTGCGGACATCGATCAACACGCTGGACGACGTCTTCTCTGCGTTCGTGGAGGCTTCCCTTGTCAAGATTGCCATGCAGTCTACCGTCCAAATGCGGTGCATTATTCGTGAGAGATTATAGGTGCTGCGGCCACATCATTCATATTACCGTCGGAGGATATTCCATTGGTCAGACAGCCGAGTGGGTATTAAGCATTCTGAACGACCCGCAAGTCCCGCATTCCCTTGCGATACCGGCTCCAAAACATGCCGACATTATAGTACCAATCACATTTGATGACGCAAATATTCATGAAAACTACGTCAGTAAAGCGCGAAGCAATTTTCATCGCTACCCGACGATAACCGGACTCCGCCACGGAGTCGGCTTTGCGTCGATATCCAGGGAAACAGTACGCCTTTTGCCAGCTTAACCGTCGCTGGCGAGCGAGCAGTACACCATCTCGAAGCCCTCCTGGTCGGGCGCTCTTACGAAGTAATTGGTGAACTTGCCAATCTGTTCCTGATAGTAGCCGCTCTCCTGCCCCCGCATCAGGTCCTCTACGGAGTCCCAGACAGTTATAGAGACGGCTTTGCCGGTCTCGTCATCGGTGAAAAGGAGTGCGCCTTTGAAGCCGTCCTGCTGCTCCGCAGCCGGCACCACCGACTCAATGTAGATATCGGTCACTATTTTCAAGTTTTCGGGAGCGACCTGGACGGAGACGATTCTGCCATGCATGTGTTCCCTCCTACTTCTGTGTAATGCCCGCGTCACCGGCGGCCGGACGGCGCAAGGTAGCCTCATGAAGAGGGCAAGGCTTGCATTGTAGGAGGAGGGGGCGAGACCGTCAATTACGGCCCACGGGCATGCGGAGGATTGCTGTGGATGGGGCGACCAGGCATGTCGGGGGAATGAGATGCCTTAGTTTAGCGCGGTTCGAGCATGCGACCCGGTGAGACGTGTGCGGCTAACCAGGCGCTCTCACATGAATCTACGGCACGAACAGCTCGGCGAACAGAAGGCGGACGAGTTGCTGAGGCGTAAACTCGCAGCGCTCACCAACTTCCATGAAGTTGGCCATGCGCATATCGCGCTCGGCCTGTTGCTCATAGTCCAGCTCAACGCCATCAACGAAGATCTTCTCAGCATAGTCCCTCAGAATGGCAAGGTGATCGAAAAATATATCCGCATCATCCGCTTTTTGAGTCGGTATAGTCATGAGAACTCTCCAGTAAATAGCCCCGCGTGTATCCGCCTGATAAACTAAATCTAACAGCGGTTCATGAATAATTCGGGGAACGGAAAGTCCTGATTCAGGAATCAGTCGTGACTA
Organism: Chloroflexota bacterium; assembly: GCA_022572805.1. Lineage (GTDB taxonomy): Bacteria > Chloroflexota > Dehalococcoidia > Lucifugimonadales > JADFKI01 > Casp-Chloro-G4. The sequence continues at coordinate 17,035 of JACZVF010000015.1, read as the reverse complement.
CTTGTGAACGGGCTGCGTCCCTTGTAGCTGAGGGGCGTATATGATATCTTCGACAGGGCCAGTAGTTACTCCGAGGTGCCAATGAATGATCGACCACGACGTGCTGATTATCGGCGCCGGCCTGGCGGGAATGCGGGCGGCGCTCTCAGCAGTTGAAAACGGCGCGGATGTCGCCGTAGTAACGAAGGTTTACCCCGTACGAAGCCACTCAAACGCCGCCCAGGGCGGCATAAACGCAGCGCTCTCACATCAGGGCGACGACTGGCGAGATCACGCCTACGACACTGTAAAAGGCAGCGATTTCCTGGGCGATCAGGACGCCATCGAAATCATGTGCCGCGAGGCCGGCGATGAGGTCGTCGCAATGGAGCACATGGGGGTAATCTTCAGCCGTGATGAGGACGGCAGGCTGGGAACCCGCAGCTTTGGCGGGCAGCAAAAGGCCCGCACCTTCTTCGTAGCCGACTTCACCGGCCAGGCCCTCCTTCATGTCCTTTACGAGCAGATTCTTAAGGCAAACGTCAACATCTACGACGAATGGTTCCTCCTTTCCCTTCTGGTCGAGGACGGCGAATGCTGCGGCGCAGTGGTCATGGAGATTAGCAGCGGCGAGATTCACGTAATTCGCGCCAAGGCGGTCATCATGGCGTCCGGCGGCCTTGGGCGGGTGTTCGAGCCCAGCACCAACGCATTGATCTGCACCGGCGACGGCATGGCCGCAGCCTACAGGGCAGGCGCGTCACTCATGGACATGGAGATGGTCCAGTACCACCCCACGACCCTCAAGGGCAGCGGAGTGCTCATCACCGAGGGCGCCAGGGGCGACGGAGCTTACCTCCTCAACTCCGAGGGCGACCGTTTCATGAAGACGTACGCGCCCAACATGATGGAGCTGGCATCCCGCGACGTTGTTTCCAGGTCGGAGCAGTTGGAGATAGACGCCGGAAGGGGCATCGATGGCTGCGTAATGCTGGACATGCGTCACCTCGGTGAGCGGTTCATCAACGAGCGCCTTTCCCAGATAAGGGAGATCGGCAAGGACTTCGCAAATGTGGATGTTGTTTACGAGCCGATACCCGTCCGGCCCGGAATGCACTACCAGATGGGCGGAATCAAAACAGACGTAAACGGGCTGACCCAGCTACCAGGTCTTTACTCGGCGGGAGAGGCTGCCTGCGTGAGTGTGCATGGAGGCAACAGGCTGGGCGCCAACTCGCTGCTTGACACCCTGGTATTCGGCCGGCGCTCCGGACAGCACGCCTCCGATGCCGTAAAAGGCAAGTCCCACAAGAACGTGGGCGAGTCCGCCGCCGACGGTGACCGATCTCACATTCAGAGGCTTTTGGCCAACGACAGCGGCAACGAGCTGTTCGGCAGGGTACGCCGGGAGATGGGCGATACCATGAATCAGCATTTCGCCGTTTATCGAAACCAGGCCGGCATGGACGAGGGTCTGTCCAAGGTCCGTGCCCTCAAGGAGCGCGTAGGCAAGGTATACGTGCCGGACAAGGGCAAGACCTTCAACACAAACCTGATGTTCTCCCTGGAGCTCGACATGATGCTGGACTGCGCAGAGGCGGTCGCGGTCAGCGCCACGGATAGGCCGGAGAGCCGGGGCGCACATACACGCAGCGATTTCCCGGACCGGGACGATGAGAACTGGCTGAAGCATATCCTGGTTACGAAGTCGGACGACGGTCCCCAGATAGATTATCTCGACGTCGTCATAACCGACTGGAAACCAGAAATTCGCAGCTACTGATTCGGCAGCGTTTCCCGGCGGCCTTCGGAGAGCAATAATTCGAACTCGCGGCCCGAGACTGGGCGGCGGCAGGAATAATGTAAAAATATGGACGTTACGTTCAAGGTAAGAAGATTCAACCCCGAGGCGGACAGCCCAGCGCCTTACTGGCAAGAGTATGACCTGGAAATGCCCGAGGCAGGCACGGTGTTGGACGGCCTCATCCAGATCCGCGAAGAGGTCGACGGCGGCCTGACCTTGCGCTGCTCGTGCCGAAGCTCTATCTGCGGCTCCTGCGGCATGCGGATTAATGGGAAGGCGGGCCTGGCCTGCAACCAAAGCCTTCAGAACACCATGCCCAAGGACGGCGGACCTATAGTCGTGGAGCCCATGGGCAACATGAACGTTATCAAGGACCTCGTCACCGACATGCAGATGCACTGGGACAAGGTGCGGCAGGTGGAGCCCTGGCTGCAAAACAGCGGGCCGGAGCCTGAAAACGAGTACATAGCCTCTAACGAGGACATGCTGCACCTCAATGGCGTGATGGGCTGCATAATGTGCGGCGCATGCGTCTCCGATTGCACAGCCCTGGAGGTTGACAAGAACTTCCTGGGACCGGCGGCGTTGGCCAAGGCCTACCGCTTCGTGGCGGACCCAAGGGACGACGCCGACGCCAAACGGCTGGGGGCGCTGGACCAGTACGGCGGAATGTGGGACTGTACCCGGTGCATGCTGTGCAATGACGTGTGTCCCAAGTCCGTGGCCCCCATGGACCGCATAATGTCTCTGCGGGACAAGGCCATCGAAAGCGGCCTGGACAAGACCTACGGCGCACGCCATGCACAGTTCTTCGCCAAGTCCGTGAAGCACAGCGGCTGGCTGGACGAGCTTAAGCTGCCCATATTTAGTTTCGGCATCTTCAACATAATCGAGTTAATCAAGATGATTCCCCTGGCAATCCGGTCCCAGAGGGCGGGCAAGGTGCCGCCCATCTTTCACAAGAAGCGGCCGGGCGCCGAATACGTGACGCGAATATTTGAGAAGGTGGAGAGCAGGAAACAATGAAGTACGCCTTTTATCCCGGCTGCGTTGCCCTGGGCGCCTGCCCGGAGCTTTACAAGGCCACCATAGAGGTGTGCAAGCGCCTGGATATCGAGCTGGACGAGCAGGTCATGCAGAGCGCCTCATGCACCGGCGCGGGGGTGCTGCAGGAGAAGAACCTGCGGCTGGGCGATACCCTGAACGCTCGAAACTTCGCGCTGGCGGAACGCGCCGGCCTGCCGCTGATGACCATCTGCAGCACGTGCCAGGGAGTGATGTCCCAGGCCAACGCACGCCTCAAGGCCGACCCTGAGTACCTTGCCTCCATAAACGAGGACCTGGCGGAAGAGGGCCTCGAGTACAAGGGCACGGTGGAGCCCATGCACCTGCTGTGGATTATTGTGGAAGAGGTAGGCATCGACAAGCTCAAGGAGACGGTCGTGAGGCCCCTGACAGGCTTCAAGGCCGCGCCATTTTACGGCTGCTACATCGTCAGGCCGTCTTCGGCGCTTGGTTTCGAGGAGCACCCGGAGCGGGAGGACTCGCTGGAGCGAGTCATCGAAGCGGTGGGCGCAACCGTAGTGGATTTCCCCGGCAAGACCCTGTGCTGCGGCTTTCCGATTCTGACCATCAACCAGAACAACTCCATGAAGATGGTGGCCAGGCACACGCTTGACGCCAAGAAGGGTGGCGCGGACGTCATGGTCACGCCCTGTCCGCTATGCCACCTGAACCTGGACGGGTTCCAGCCAGACGCAGCCAAGGTAGCCCGGCAGCCCATCGACCTGCCTATCATGCACCTGCCTCAGCTTATCGGGCTGGCCATGGGCATACCGCCGGAGGACATGAGGCTCAACAAGCACATCGTGTCCACGCAGAAGATGCTGTCCACGCTGGCGGTGTCGCCGTAGACGTTGGCTTTCAGCCTTCGGCTGTAAGCTGTCAGCGCCAGACCAGCCGAATTAGGATTCTACGCGTCTTGCGCGGTGATGTCGTCAATCAGCGCCTCGGCCCAGGCCCACAGGTCGTCGTACATGTCGTCTCCACATCTAGGACACTCCTGGTCCCCGAAGCGCATGCGGACGCCGCAGGACGGACACTCCGGGAACTGTCCCAGGCTGTTGAGAACCTTGGTTATCTGATTGTTAGTCGCCATTTATCATTGCCTTGTTCGGGTGCGATTTTATTGATGTTATCTTGGCCCTGCGTTCCCTCTCAAGATTAACACGTGGGATTACATTGCCAGACGCTACTGAAGCGGTAATGGGGGCTGCCACCACTTGGACGTCCTGTTCACGCGAATGTCGGTCACCCACTTCACCCACTCGAAGCCGCGCTTGCCCGGCGCGACCAACCGCAGCGGGTAGCCGTGGCCGTGGGACAGGAGCTCGTCTCCAACATGTGTGGCAAGCAGGTAGCTGCCGGCCTCCTTCATTGAGAAGCGCCGGTAGTAGCCGGTCACGGATGTAAACGTCACGCTGGCCGCATCCGCAACAGGTCCAGCCTCTTCCAGAAGGTCAGCCACCCGTATGCCATGCCACACCCTGGTGGTGTTCCAGCCGCCGGTACAGTCCAGCGTGGCCGACATGGCAGCCCCTTCGATTAAATCATCGTATCCCTTCGAGAACTCCCTCTCCACCGCGCCATGCACTTTTACCCGCCACGAGTCCGTAGAGACCGGCGCCGGGTTGTCGTTGAGCCACGATGTCTGCGGGAAGCTATTGCCCCGGCCATCGGGGACAGCGTAGGAGCCCGTGAACCGACGACGTGCTCCTGGCAGATCTCCGGCGGCCAGCGCTGCTTCCGAGACCCGCCACAGCAACAGGGCCACCCCAACGACGCCGGCGAAACGAATAAAGGTCCGCCTGTCGGCCCAGAAGCTAGGTGGCAGGCCTGCGGTAAGCCTGGCTGCGTGCCAGATAAGCAGCGGCGTCAACGCCACACCGATGTATATGTGCCAGCTTACCCCGCTTAGACGCCACACCTGGTACGGCCCGGTAATTGACCACACGAAACCGGAGGTCAGAGTGAGGACGAGAACAACCAGCAGGGCCAGGGAGGCCACTCTGGTGGAGCCGGCTCGCCGCAGCCGTAGCGAGCGGCGAACGTTGACAACTTTCCATGACAGGACCGCCACTATTCCCCAACCAGCCACGCGATGTATCAGTATGAATGCGGCCTTATCCGGCGACCCAGACACAAGCCCCAGAACGCCCGCCAGGGACTCGACAGTCAACAGCAACAGCAAAAAGGTGTTGGCCCACGGGTATTTCATGCGACGCCTGCAAAGCGAATAAGACCAGAATCGGCAATGTCAGCATAGCAAAAGGGCCGCCGCATTTGCGAAGGCCCTTTCGCCTGCCGTCACTTAAAGCTATTCTGCAGCGGCCATGACGTCCACCAGTTCTTGAACGGAGGCGGCCGACTTCCGCAGCGCCGCCAACTCGTCATCGTTGAGATCGAACTCGATTACCTCTTCGACACCGCCCGCGCCAAGCTTGACCGGCACGCCGACAAACAGGTTGTTGATGCCGTATTCACCCTCCAGCAGGGTGGTGCAGGGCAGGATCTCCTTCCTGTCCAGCAGTATCGACTCTACCATGCGGGCGATGGCCGCCGACGGGGCGTAGTAGGCGCTGCCTGTCTTCAGGTAGTTCACGATTTCCGCGCCGCCGTCCCTGGTGCGCTGCACTATCTCCTCCAGCCTATCTTTGGCGATGAGCTTGGCCACAGGGGTGCCGCCCACGGTGGTGCTGCCGACAATAGGCACCATAGTGTCTCCGTGGCCGCCCAGGACGTATGCCTCCACCGAATTGACGGAGACGTTCAGCTCCTGCGCCAGGAACGTCCTGAATCGCGCCGTGTCCAGAATGCCTGCCATGCCGACCACCCGGTTCTTCGGGAAGCCGCTGACCTCGTGGGATTTCTGGGCCATAGCATCCAGGGGGTTGGTTACGGGAAGCAGCACGCAATTGGGCGACATGGCGGCCACCTCTTTCACTACGCTGCTCACGATTTTCATGTTGGTCAAAAGCAGGTCGTCGCGGCTCATGCCGGGCTTACGGGCGATTCCAGACGTCACCACGACAATATCCGAGTTCTCTGTCTCATCGTATCCATTGGTGCCGACGACGGTGGCGTCGGTGCCTGTGACAGGACCGGCCTCCAGCATGTCGAGGGCCTTACCCTGGGGCAGCCCCTCCACGATGTCCACCAGCACGACATCGGCGTAGCCCTTGTCGAAAATGCGCTGGGCGGTGGTCGCGCCTACGTTGCCCGCTCCAACTACGGTTACCTTGCTCCGCATTTTTTTCAGTCTCCTAAGAATGCTAAATCGGTCGTTAAGAATTAGGCTTGCACATAAGACCCCCTTCTCACCCCCTTGAATAGGGGTTGGAATAGGGGGTCAATGCCGGACTTACCTGGGCAGGTCCGCTTAGGCTTCGGCCTTCACGTACTCATCCCAGCGGGCCTCCACGTTGGGGTCCTCCACCGTTTTCATGATGTATTCGCCGAACGCGGCACTGGTAGAGCCGGTGTCGCGGCCGGTCATGACCAGCTTTCGCTCGTACAGGCCACAGATGTCCAAGGCCTTGTGCAGCTTGCCACCCAGGTCCGTGTAGCCGATGTGCTCCAGCAGCATCGCGCCCGCACGCACCAGTGAGCTGGGGTCGGCATATTGCGCGCGGCCCTCGGCCACCATTCTCGGAGCGCTGCCGTGGATTGCCTCGAACATGCCGTAGCGTTTGCCGATGTTGGCGCTTCCGGCTGTGCCAACGCCGCCCTGAATCTGCGCTGCCTCGTCCGTGAGAATGTCGCCGTAGAGGTTTGGCAGCGCCAGAACCTGGAACTGCGTCTGGCGGGCAGGGTTAATCAACGCGGCAGTCATGATATCGATGTACCAGCCGTCCCATTCGATGCCGGGGTAGTTCTCGGAGACTTCGCGGGCCATGTCCAGGAACTTGCCGTCGGTGGTCTTAACGATGTTGGCCTTGGTCACGATGGTGACGAGATTCTTGCCCGTGCGCTTTGCGTGGGCAAATGCGGCATCTATGATGCGCCTGGAACCCTGGGTGGTAATAACTCTAAAGTCGATAGCCAAGTCTTCGGTTACGTTTATACCCTGGCTGCCGACCGCGTACAGGTCCTCCGTATTCTCGCGGAAGAAGGTCCAGTCGATGCCCAGTTTGGGCACGCGGACTGGCCGCACGTTGGCGAACAGGTCCAACTCCTTACGCATGCCTACGTTGGCGCTCTCGATGTTAGGCCAGCCGTCGCCTCGTTCCGGTGTGTGAGTGGGGCCCTTCAATGTTACGTGGCACTTCTTAATCTCTACCAACACGTCGTCAGGTATGGACTGCATTTTCGCGGCGCGGTTCTCGATGGTCAGACCTTCGATGACCCGGAAGTTGACCTTCCCGGAGCTTACGGCGTCTCGCAGCAGGTATTCCATCACCTTCTGCGTCTCGTCGCTGATGCTGGGTCCGATGCCGTCGCCACCGAGCATGCCAATTTCGATGGGGCTGATGCTGGAGTAGTCGGTCCAGTCGCCTTCCTGCTTCAGGACTTCGACTCGCGCCAACTGCTGCTCAAGAACGGTGCCGAAGTGCTCCTTCGCGGACTCTATCTGTTTTGCGTTGACCAAGCCTGACTCCTTTCAGTTCCCTTCAGTATGTAATCTGGTTAGTAAGGTTGCTCAAGGTGAAATTATAGCGAGTACAGCATCTTTGGCAACTGTTTCCCCCTGTGTGGCCGGGAGAGCCTTCACCGTGCCATCGATTGGCGACGGCAGGGAGTTTTCCATTTTCATGGCCTCCAACAGCACCACCGCATCGCCCGCGGAAACATGCTGCCCTACTTCCACAACGTATCTTAGAACGATGCCGGGAATGGGCGCCGCGATAACCGCATCGTCTGCGTCAAGCTCCGGCTGTGCTGATGGCGCAGGGGCCTGCGCCATCAATCCTCCTGTCGAAGGGGCTGTCGAAGGGGCCGCGATGGGTACCTGACTAACAAGCGCATCTCTCACGGGCCGGATGGGGTCCACCTCCACTTGGAAGTGCTCGCCACCCACGAATACGTTGAACTGGCGGGCGTTGGGACTTCGTGGCGGAGTCACTGTCGGAACGGACGGCGCGGAGACTACCTCGGTCCGAGACGGCTCGTCTGAGTCCGGCTTCATCTCATCGGGCATAGGCTCCCGCCCATGCTTGATCTTCAGGAACCGGAGGCCCGTAGTGGGGTAAAGGGCGTATATGAGTATGTCGTCAATATCATCTGACATGGCCTTGATGGACTCTCTCGCCTCATCCATTTCAGGCTTCAGGCTGTCCGCCGGCCTGCCGGTCACAGGCTCCCGATCAGTCATGGCCAGCTTGACCAGGTCACCGTCTATGGCTGCCGGTGGCTTGCCGTAAGCGCCTGCTACGTAGTCGCGCACAGGGCCTGTGATCATCTTGTAGCGGCCAAACAGAACGTTGTTCACTGCCTGAGAGCCGGTCATCTGGCTCATGGGTGTCACCAGCGGCGGGTAACCGAGGTCCTTCCGCGTTCTGGATATCTCTTCCAGTACCTCGTCCAGCCTGTCGATGGCGTCGGCCTCGCGTAGCTGCGACACGAGGTTGCTGGCCATGCCGCCGGGTATCTGGTGCTTCAACACCCTGGCGTCGATCACAGCCGATCTGGGTGTCTCCAGGTACGACTTGTACTTGGGGAGCACCTTCTCCAGCATGTCGCCCAGCTCCAGCAGCCTGTCAATGTCCAGACCCGGGTCCCTGTCGGTTCCGCCCAACGTCAACAGCAGAGGCTCGACGGCGGGCTGCGCGGTGCGTAGCGCCAGCGGCGCCAAACACGTGTCCACGATGTCCACTCCGGCCTCCATCGCCTTTAGTACCGACATGGATGCCATGCCGCTGGTGTAGTGGCAGTGGAGCTGCAATGGGACATTCGTCACCTTCTTAATCTCAGTTACCAGATCGAAGGCGTCGTAGGGGGCCAGCAGGCCGCCCATATCCTTGATGCAGATGCTGTCGGCGCCCATGGCCTCGAAATCCGTGACTTTGCCCAGGTAGTACTCCATGTTGTAGATGGGCCCGCCCAGCCTGCCTTCCTCCGTTAAGGAGTAGCAGACGGCCATCTGCAAGTGCTTCTTGGACTTCTTCACCGCCCTGGCTGCCTGCTCCAGGTTCACCGGGTCGTTTAGGGCGTCAAACACACGGAAAATGTCGATGCCGACTTCAGCGGAGCGCTCCACGAAGGCGTCCACCACATCGTCGGCGTAGGCCCTGTATCCCACCAGCGATTGCCCGCGCAACAGCATGGAAAGGGGAGTCTTGGGCAGAAGCCTCTTGAAGGTGCGCAGCCTCTCCCATGGGTCCTCGCCCAGGAACCGGGTCGTAACGTCAAATGTAGCGCCGCCCCAGACCTCCATGGAGTGGAAGCCCACCGCGTCCATGTCTGCCAGCAGAGGCTCCATGTCTTCCATACGAAGACGCGTCGCCATCAGGCTCTGGTGACCGTCCCTAAAGGTGGTGTCGCTTATTTTTATGGGATTTTTCGGCACAACATTTTCCGAGCTACGAGGGATTCCGGGATGAATACGGCGCTAGCTTCGACCGCTCCATAATCTCTGGCCGCCCCTGGCGACGGCTCGCCACGGATTTAGCCTGGGTGAGAGCACGCCCTTCAAGCTAGCGGCTTCTTCATCGAGATATGCCTGCACGGCTGCTGTGATCGCAGCCAGCGTCTTGGGGCTGATACGTCCAGACCCCATCAAAGTGGAATGCTTCCGTGTTTCTTTTGCGGCAGCGTCTCCCGCTTGTTCTCCAGCATTTCCAGCGCCCTAATTATCTTCGGGCGTGTGTCGGCCGGGTCGATGACATCGTCGATAAGCCCGTGGCCGGCGGCGATGTAGGGGTTCATAAAACGTTCCTGGTACTCCTGAATAAGCCTCGTGCGCAGCGCCTCCGGCTGAGGGGACGCGGCTATGTCGCCCCTTTGCACGATATTGACCGCGCCTTCAGCTCCCATCACGGCAATCTCGCCCGTAGGCCATGCCAGGTTGATGTCGCCTCGCAAGCCCTTGCTGCTCATGACGATGTAGGCGCCGCCATATGCCTTACGCGTCAGCACGCTGATCTTGGGCACAGTGGCCTCCGCATAGGCGAAGATGAGCTTTGCTCCGTGCCTTATGATGCCGCCGTACTCCTGGCTGGTGCCGGGCATGAATCCAGGCACATCTATGAACGTTACCAGGGGTATGTTGAAAGCATCGCAGAACCTCACGAAACGCGCGGCTTTCGAGGAGGCATCGATGTCCAGCACCCCCGCCATGAACTGAGGCTGCTGACCTACTATTCCAACGGGCCGGCCGTCCATGCGGGCGAAGCCGACCACCATGTTCCGGGCGAAAGACTCTTGGACTTGCATGAAATCGCCATCGTCCGCGACGCGCGTTATAACCTCAAGCATATCGTAGGGCATGTTGGGGCTGTCGGGGACTACGTGCAGCAAGTCCGCATCCCTGCGTCCAGGGTCATCCTGAGGCACGGCCCTTGGCGGGTCCTCCATGTTGTTCTGCGGAAGGAAAGACAGCAGTCGCCGGACCTGCTGAAGGCAATCGGTCTCGTTGTCATGCGCGAAGTGAGCGACGCCGCTCTTGATGGTGTGGGCGTCCGCCCCGCCAAGCTCCTCGTGCGTAACCTCTTCGCCGGTCACGGACTTGATGACATCGGGACCTGTGATGTACATCTGCCCCATGCCCCTTACCATGAATATGAAATCCGTCAGGGCAGGGGAGTAGGTCGCACCGCCTGCGGCAGGCCCAAGTATCACGGAGATCTGGGGAATGACTCCGGAGGACCTGACATTGCGAAGGAAGATGTCCGCGTAGCTAGCCAGGCTCAGGATGCCCTCCTGAATGCGTGCGCCGCCGGAATCTATGAGGCCCACCATGGGGGCGCCGCTGTTGGCGGCCAGGTCCATCACCTTGCATATCTTCTGGCCCACGGCCTCGGAGAGCGAGCCGCCGAAAACCGTGAAGTCCTGGGAAAACACGAAGGTCAGCCGACCGTTGATCTTTCCGTAACCAGTGACTACTGCATCGCCCAGATACTTCTGGTCCGCCAGCCCGAATTCGGTGGACCGATGCTGCACAAATGCATCCAGCTCCTCGAAGGTGCCCTCGTCCATGAGCTGGTCTATGCGCTCGCGCGCCGTCATCTTGCCGCGCTCATGCTGCGCGTCGATGCGACGCTGACCGCCGCCAAGCCTGCCCTGCTCCTTCTTGCCGTGCAGGGCGTCGAGCTGCTCGTCTACCTTTCGGCGAACCACCATGCTAGAATTTCCTACGCTTTACAGTGTGTAATTGGCCCAAGCAATACCCCGAACGGTACCAGATTCCGGGTACACTCCGCAAGGCGGCGAAGGGACTGGCAGCACCTATGAACGACACCGGCGGCCAGAGGCGACGATGAATCCAACTCGGGGCGACAAGGGCGTCACCAGAGTAGGAAATCGAGAGTTTGCCTGGGGCGCCCGGACTTACGTCATGGCCATTCTGAACGTGACACCGGACTCCTTTTCCGGCGACGGTGTCGGCCAGAACATGGACGTAGCGATTAGAAAGGCGGTGCAGTTCCAGCGGGACGGCGCCGACATCCTGGACATCGGGGGCGAGTCCAGCAGGCCGCGTAACGCTTACCCGGATGCCACGGAGGTCCCCGCGCAAGAGGAGATTGAGAGGGTTGTGCCGGTGATTGAGGCGGTAGCGGCGCGGGTGGACATCCCCATAAGCGTTGACACCCGGAAGTCCGAGGTAGCCCAGGCCGCTATACAAGCTGGGGCATCGCTGGTGAACGACGTCTGGGGCTTCAAGCGGGACCCACGAATGGCATCTGTAGTTGCACGCGCCGGCGTCCCCGCCGTCCTCATGCACAACCAGGATGGCACCGACTACGATGATCTGGTGCCTGACGTAATCGCCGGACTACGCCAATCCCTGGAGATTGCTACGTCAGCGGGCGTGTTGCCCTACAACATCATCCTTGACCCGGGCATTGGCTTCGGCAAGACAGCGGAGCACAGCCTGGAGATTCAAAGGCGGCTGCATGAGTTCGGCGTGCTTGGCCGCCCAATCCTTATGGGCACTTCCAGGAAGTCGACCATCGGCCTCGTGCTGGACCTGCCCGTCGACCAGCGGCTGGAGGGAACCGCCGCCACCGTGGCGCTGTCGATTGCCGGCGGCGCGGACATAGTGCGGGTACATGATGTGAAGGAGATGGTACGAGTGGTCCGCATGAGCGACGCCATCGTCCGGGGGTGGAGCCGACATGGCGCTTAACGAGGCATTTCTCGGCCTGGGAGCCAATCTTGGTAGTGATGCGGGCGACCCCGTGTCCAACATACAGGCGGCGGTAAGATTGCTTGGGCGGCGCTGCCGTATCTTGGATGTTTCCAAATTTTACCGCACGACGCCGCAGGGATTTGGCGATCAGCCGGATTTTGTGAACGCCGCGTGCCGTCTGTGGACCAGGCTGGACCCGTTTCAGTTGCTGGATGCGGCGTTGCAGATTGAGACTGTCGTGGGCCGGCACAGGACCTTCGTGAACGCGCCGCGCTCACTTGACATCGACGTGCTGATGTACGGCGGGCTGGTGATGCAGGGGCCGCCACTGACACTTCCGCATCCACGGATGCACCTACGCCCCTTCGTCTTGAGGCCGCTGTTGGATGTGGCTCCAAGGCTGGTCCATCCGATATCAGGAAAAACGATACAAGAAATGTGGGACGCAATTTCGGGAGACGGTGAATCGATATTGCAGGTAGGCGGGGCGACGGGACCTAGCTGCGTAGAGACGGCGGCAGAAGATTAGGTATCGTGTCTTGGATGGGATAATCCTCGTTGCAGGCCTTGCAGGATAGCGTTCCCTCCACGATCTCTACTCCGTCCTCTTTTTCCACCTTGAGGGTGAGTTCGCCCTTGCACACGGGGCATGCGAGGATGTCCATAAGCTCGCGTTTCATCTCAGGCAACCTCCCTGCTGCAAACTTGCCGACTCCATGTTACACGGCTGAACGCGGCTGTTCAATTCGCGCTCATCTCGAAAGGGCCAGCTCAAACAGGACTTTCAACAGATCGGAAACGAGGAAGACCGTGATGCCCAATATCACCAGAGAGTTGTAGCCGGATACGGCATGGACCGCCTGCCCCAGTCGAGTCTGCGGCGGTCCGCTCCGCTCAGCGTAGGCCTCCATGAGGGGCGTCCTGCGCCGGCGGCCCCTGGCCAGGACGAACATCCAGACGGACAGCGCAATTTTCACGCCAAGCACTGCCACGTAGGGGACCCCGACTACTCCCGGCGTCAGGCGATTTAATGTCAGGATAATGCCTGTGACCAATAGAACGAAAATGCAGGTGTCCACCAACGCCCGAAACTCCGTCGCGGCGCCGGCGAATACCGATTTCGTCGCGTCGGTGGCGTCGGCGGCAGACCGGCGTTGCGCGGGCCGCAGCACTACCAGATAAAATATGCTGCCGCCCACCCAGGCGGCAGCGGAGACCAGATGCACCCACCTTACTATCAGAAGGAATACGTCGGCGACGTTCATTTGACCTGCGCGTCGGCCCCAGACCGTTGGCCGGCCCCATTATCAGGCTATCTTCAGTTCAATATGTCCCCAATGAGCTCTTCCAGCTTCTCTTCGTTCAGAATGCCTGTCCACTTCCGGACCACCCTCTGGTCTTTGTCTATAAATACCGTGGTGGGGAAGCCAGCAACGCTGTAGTCCCTTATGATGATTCCCTCATCGGGTCCTAAGGCGTATGTCACGCCCAGTTGGTCTACAAAATCCTGACCATCGGCGGCGGTGTCCAGGCCGATGAGCTGCACTCCCACAAACGCTACGTCGCCGTTGTGGCGCTCGAAAGACTTCTGCAGGTCCGGCATCTCCGCGACGCAAGGTGGGCAGGACGGAAACCAGAAGTTCAGGACAACTGGCCTGCCCTTGAGGTCGGACATCTTCAGAGATTCGCCTGCCTGATGATTTACATTCGAGAAAAGCTCTATCTCGAACTCCGGCGCCAGGTCTTCAGGTGCATCACCCGATTCTGCCGGAGCCGCCGCCGTTGAGCACGCCACGAGAACGAAGGCCGTCAGTCCAATCAAGCCTGCGATATGAAGCCTGCTCAAGGACATCAGCCATGATTTCAGGCCTTTTGAAGGGTATGAAGCTACTTCACCCAAGTCATTCCTCCAGCCAACAAATTGCATTCTGCCTGTCTAAAGGTTTGATGCGACCTGCATATCGCGGGATTTTATGGCCCTTCCAGCCTACTCTGCCGCCTGCTCCTGCATCAGCGTCTCCGCCCTCTGGAAGAGGAGGTCAGCCCGGTCCTTGTCCACGCCCTTGGCGTTGAAATACGTCTTCAGCGCCTCCCGCGGGTCCATGGCCGTGGAGTAGGCCTCGGACAGCCTGGCGCGAGGACGCTCCATAATTTCCCGTGAGACGGAGGCGACAAAGTGGGCGTCGTCCAGGGCAGTTCTAATATCCTGTTCCCGCAGCAACCCGTCAAGCTCACCGGGCACGGTAATCTGTAGTCGGACGATACGCCCTTTCAGAGGTTGCATGGCTACCTCACGAAGTACCGTAGCCGTCGGGTCCAGGTCGCCCTCCGGGATACTGACTCTGATAGTGAGAAACTCCCTTGCGCCGCTCTTCACGAAATGCCAGCCCTTCAGGCGCAGTCCCTGCGGCTTGCCGGGGTCGATATCGACTATACAGAATCCCTTGTCGTCGCGCTCCTCGCCGAAATCGACGCGCTGGATGCTGCCTGAGTATACCACGGGCGGATTCTTGCCCAGCTCCTGATGCTTGTGGATGTGCCCCAACGCCACGTAGTCGAAGACGGGCAGTGCGACGTTGCTGTTGAGCAGGACGTGGTCCCGCCCAAGCATCATGGACTGCTCGGAGCTGGTTGTGGAGCCGCCGACGGTGACGTGACCCGACAGCACCGCCGGAATACCAGGGTCAAGACGGCCCGCCAGCGTGCGGATGGCCTGCGAAAGTCTTTGCTGAATCTCGTCGTTGATGGCGTCCGGAGACAGGCCCCTGGTCTCGTCGCGGGCCAAGAAGGTGCTGCGGCGTATCCAGGGCACGGCCACGATCTGCAGCGGGCCATCTCTAGTCTGAACAATATGCGTCTTTAGCGTGTCGCCGATGTGCACGTTGGGCACGTCAAGGGTGTGGAATATCTCCAGCGCGGTGGCCCTGCCTATGACGTGCGGCGTGTCGTGATTGCCCACCAGCAGGAATACCGGGATGCCGGCGCGGGAAAGCTTCGCCACGCGACGCGCGAACTCCCGCTGGTGCGTCTGGGACGGGTCGCGGCTCTTGTACGCGTCGCCGCAGAAGAGCACCAGGTCGACGGAGTTATCGATGGCGTGGTCCACCAGCTCATCGTAAGTGTCGAGGAAGTCTCGCAGGCGGGTGGAAAGCCCCGTCTCCGGGTCCACGCGGCCGTAGTTCTCGACGCCTATGTGCAGGTCGGCAAAGTGCAGGATTCGCATTGGGGTTTTCGTATATTCTTCGTTAACGACTGGTAAATTGATTTATTGTCTGTTGATGCCGGTCAAAAACATCAAATATGTCACCTACATCATCCGCCGTTAGAACTGTAGTAGCTGAGCCAATTTCATGAAATACGCCAGTGAAGTAAGGTCTGAGCAGCTCAGAGGCTTTTAATCGGTCTTTTTCGTCAGTGATTATTAATATCAAAATCGAGCCCCAGATGTCATAGGCATGTTTAAGTTTTGCAAGTGCCTCGACAAGATTCCCTTTATGTTGAACCTCGAAACAATGAGTCGCCCTTGGTAGATAATCCGCGTCTTTCCAGACGACGTCATACCTGTACATGTCTTGTCTGTATTCCCGTTTGGCATATTTTCCGAGTATCTGGCCTATTACCTCCAACTGATTCTGAATCCGGGAATGTATCGCTAGTTCTGCCGGCAAGTCTAGAGGTTGGAGTGAATCCGCGACGGCGTGATGTTGCCTAGCACTCTCCAATATACCTTCAATGTATTTCTGATTTTCCATCACCCTCCGAACGCCCCTGTCAGTGATCCTCCATATTCCCTGACGACCGACATCGCGCCAATTCAGAAGTTCACCCTGTTTGACCAATTGGAGCCGCGCCCATTGAACTCTATTTTCCCATACGGTGTCGGACGCACGAGTCCGCCGGATTAGTTCTTCATCAGTAAGTTGCGGGAAATATCTTGCGACTCGCAAGTAAATTTGGCGATCGCGTATGAACACATCACCACCCGCATCGTGAATTTCCTTCAGAAGCGGCAATTCGATATCGTGTCCGGGTGGATATGGCATAGTGGCACTACATCGTCCAGCGAATTAACCTTAGGGTTCTACCAGACATTAACACAGATGATCTGAAGAATCACGTGCCACATTATTTTTCAAATGCTGTTTTTCCCGTGCCCGAATTACCAATTGAAATTCAGCGTGATGTAGCCTGAATCGTCAAAGGGCAAAGACTCTACCCAATCAAGTATTTCCGTCTGGACATTCATCTCCAAGTCGCTTTGATTAATATAGTGCGCGGCGGCGTGATGCAATTCGCTGCGAAGATAAAAACCCATTGCGTTGCCTCCGCCAGACGTATCGCAGTCCGCAGCCAACTCCTGGGCGAACTGGTATGCCATGCCTCTCGGTCGTTCAAGAAATCTTAGATTCACAACCGCAATATCGAGTCCCATATATACCTCCTCATTTAAGTTGAGGCATTATATCGGACCAATGTTGGTCTGAGAGGACCTTATTAGACCCAATCGACCATTGAATTAGACTCTCAGCCCCTTGGCCAACTCCGTCGGCAGGTCGGCGATGGGAACGCGGACCTGCTTCATCGTGTCCCGTTCGCGTATGGTGACGGCGTTGTCGTCCAGCGAGTCGAAGTCCACGGTGACGCACAGCGGCGTGCCTATCTCGTCCTGCCGCCGGTAGCGCCGGCCTATGCTCTGGGCGTCGTCGAACTGTACGAAGCCATTGACCGCGCCGGATTTCCGTACCTTGTTGTAGACCTCCGCGGCCAGGGGCGCCAGCTTCTCGTTGCGGCTCAGAGGCAGCACCGCGACCTTCACAGGCGCAATGTCCGGGTGGAACTTCAGCAGCACGCGGGTCTCGGTCTTGCCGTTGGAAGAGGTGACCTCCTCCTCGGTGTAGGCATCCACC
>JACZVF010000014.1 GCA_022572805.1 Chloroflexota bacterium | reverse complement strand
GAAATGGGCGTTGGGTCTGTCGGCGAACCTGACCTTGCACTCGTCCACCATCTGCTCGGAGATGTCCACGCCATGGACGTCGCAGCCTTCTTGCGAGAGGAAATCGACCGTGACGCCTGGTCCACAGCCAATGTCCAACACTTTGCCTTTTGGCTGGTCGAACAGGTCGATAACCCTCTTAAGTCGAATCTGAAAGGCCCGTGCCTCGTTGGATGAACCGAGATACTGGGCTGCGTACTTCGGAGCGCGAAAGTCCCAATAGTCGACCATCTCCGGTTCCGGCGTGACTCTGTCCTGTGCTAGCATCGAAATCCCCCTTGAGGACCCGTAAAATAAAATCAGTTTCCCAGTAGTTTTGCCGCCGGGTGTCTGATAAACGACAAAAGCGGTCTAAGGCCGGCGAGGGTGATAGCGAACTCCGAAATATCGAGCGGCGCGCTATACCTCTTCAATTTCATCAGGTCGGACTGCCGATTGTTGTGGCCCGGGACGGTGGTAAGGGCGCTTGAAAAACCAGCTTGCATGATCTGCGCCTCGCTGCTTTCGTTAAAGTCCCCAGCCGCGCCGTTGGGGTAACAAAACAGGTCTGACTGATGGCCTAATTTTTCCTCAATGACCTGCTTGGACCGGCACACCTCCTCTTTCAGGTGCTTCTGGCCGCATCTGGAAAGAATGGCGTGGGTCTTAGTGTGGACGCCTATGGACACCAGCCCTTCGCGGTCCATCTCCACCACCTGGTCCCAGTCCATGAGGCCGTACATAGCCGGCACGTTTGTACACGTCTTCAGGCTGGAACCCGTTTCCCGTTCAAGCTGCTCAACTATTTCTTGCGCCAGCCTCTGGTCCATGCTCTTGAGTATCGAGAACAGCTTCCCGGCTGCGGCAAGCTTCTCCGCTGTGCCGGCCAATGGGAGGTGGATGTTCCGATCCCCAACACTCAGCGAAACAGATCTCTCTGCAGTCGTATTCAACGCGTATTCGACCCGGTCATGCCAAAGGTAGTTGAGTTTGGATACGGGGTCCGTCGTCACGAATATGGTCCCCGGCAAGTTGAACTCTTTCATGATCGGGTAGGCCAGGCCGTAGCAACTCTCGTAGCCGTCATCCTGCGTAATTACGACGGAGTGCCTGGGCATAGAAGTGCCGTTACGCAGGTGGGCGACGGCATCAGCCAGAGTGATGACATGGTAGTTCGCGGCGAGGTATTCGAGCTGTCGCCGAAAGGTCTCGATGTTCAAATGCATCCCCTGATGGTTTTCTATACCATCGAAGGACGTCCTCTCAGTGAAGCCGTGATATACAAGAATCACCAGGGAGTTCCGGTTCAGGAACTTCCACAGCTTTTCTACCCTCAGGGTTATCAGCAAGAATATTAAAGCCCGCTGCATGGAACCATCAGCCTCCCATCCCAGCGCATCTCCACCGGCGCATCTTCAGGCAGCCGTTTCTGGCAGCCGTGTTCCATGGGCCCACCTATGCTCGCGCCTGTGTGAGCTTCGGCATCAGCCGCATGAACAGTCCTGATCTAGTTTTCCATGCGAGGAGTGTATAGATGCTTATATAGACCAGGCCCGCAATCGCAATAACGGCCAGCAGCGAAGGCAGGCTGCTAATTTGAAGGACCGGAGAAAAACCGAGGATGATGACTGTTGTCACTGTCGTAGCCAGCGCAGCAGGCGCCAATGCGCGGACGATAGTCCAAGGTTTGATTCTCAGAATTCGGAACGAGTGGAAGGCGTAGAGAAGGAAACCCGCGGCGCTGCCAATCAACACTGTATAGGCGGCGCCTTCGAGGCCCATAGACCGTGTCATCGGAAAAATAATCGACACCATTACAACAGCCCTAAAAAGGGCTAATTGCAGATTGATCCAGGGCTTGCCTACGCCTGCAAATAGTGCGCCCCCAGTTGTCGTGAAGCCGTTGATGAATCCCGCCATGGCCAAGATACGCATTGCCGGAGCGGCCTGAATCCACTTTTCGCCCAACACGAAAACCACGATTTCATCTGCCAGAAGCAACACGATTATGGATAGCGGGAGAGCCATGGAGACCGTGGCCTCCAGAGTCCCGAGAAAGGCCTTGCGCACTCCATCCAGGTCCTGTTGGATTCTGGAGTACATTGGGAACGCCACCTGTGACAGGCTCCGGGGTATCTCCCGTATCGGCATTATGGAGGTACGTTGGGCCATCTGGTAAATGCCCAGATTGACGGTGCCCAGAGCTCCACCGAGCATGATGCTGTCAGCTTGATTCGAGACGAAATTTGCCACTCGGTGCAGGTAGATCCAGCGGCTAAACGTAAACAGCTCCCTGGCTCTGTCTATTCTACGGCTCAACCTGGGTCTGTACGGATGGATCCAATAAGAGACTGCGACTGTTGCCAGGTTCTTTGCCGTCAAGCCCAGCACCAGTGCCCAGACGTTGTGGAAGACCAGGGCGAATCCTATGGATACGCCGGAGGCAATTGCTAGCGGGAGTATACGGCCAATCGAGACCTTGTGAAACTCCAGGTCCTTCTGGAGCAGCACCACTCCTGAATTCAGGAAACCATTTAGAAGGGCCGCGCCAGCCACGGCCAGGAGGATTAATCGGGCGTCCGGGGCGTCGAAGAAACGTGCGATGACTGGCGAGAGGAGCGCAAGCAGAGCGGCCACCAGGAACCATCTGCCTAGGGTCACGGTCCAGAGGATGTCGAGATACTTCTCGACTTTTCCCTTTTTCTGAATTATGCCCTCTATGAGGCCAGGCTCTGTGAGCGACTCCATGGCCGATAATGCGATTAACCCCACGCCCATGAGTCCGAAGTCCTGCGGCGCAAGTAGCCTTGCCAGGATAATGAGACGGCCATACTCTATTAAACGCTCGCCGAATCTGGAACCGAAACTCCAGACCGCAGCGTGAGCAACTCGCTGTTGAATGCGGGAGCTGGGGTGAAGCAACCAGTGTATTATTTTGATTGGGTTGAGGTTTGGTGCCATATAAGGCTACGCGGCTCCTGTACGTTGGTTCGACGCGGCGACGCTGTGGCTCAACTAGGTAACTATCTCAAAAAGGCGGACGCCTTGTTCCCACCCATCCACCCTGGGGGCTTTTGATCCCGGGGGCACATCCCCCAGGCCCTCTGCAGGAGGGGAAAAGCCCCTCTGGCCCCCCATGACGACGTTAAGATAGTGATTAATTAATGTCGTTAGTTGTCAGCCAACCAGTGGCTGTTCGGCGGGGTTGAAATGAGACACCAAGCCACCACGGTGGGAGCCGTCGAGCTTTCCTATTCGGATAGTCTCCATGATGGAGGCAGACGTTTGATACGGGTCGTGACGCAGCGGCAGGTTCTTGGTGCCTAACGATGAGGCCATTACTCCAGGCACGTAGGACTGTACGCTGTCAAGGTCGGCCTTCACCGGGAACGCCTGCTCAGCCCGATACGCTGCCTCGATCATGTGCTCGGGTAACCCGGTATTTATTACTGCCCAGTCCAGCGACGCGGAACCAATGTAGCCGCTGATCTCCTTCACGAAGTCCGACGCCATATAGCCGTCTGTCTCGCCCCGCTTGGTCATCAAATTGCAAATGTATATCTTGGTTGCGCTCGACTCAGCCAGCGCCTGCGGGATTCCGTTCGCCAGAAGGTTCGGAATTATGCTGGTGTAAAGGTCCCCAGGCCCAAGCACGACGGCGTCTGCTTCGAGAATTGCGTCGATTGCTCTGGCGCCGGCGTTTACTTCGGGCTCCAGGAAGACCCTGCTGATTTTCGGGAGTGACTCCGACCGAACATCGATGTTTGATTCGCCCCGGATGGTCTTCCCATTTTCCAGCTCCGCGCAGAGCTCCGCCCGCTCAGAGGTGACTGGTATAACCTTACCCTGGACTCGCAGCATCCTGGAGATTTCATCGACAGCCTGCTCCAGATCATGGCTGTTGCTCATCAGTCCGGCCATGAGGAGGTTGCCGACGTTATGTCCCGACAGGCCGTTATTGCCGCCGAAACGAAACTGCAACGCCTCACGCAGGGCCTTGGTGTCGTCGGCCTCGTCACTGAGGGCCACGAGGCACTGACGCAGGTCGCCGAACGGCGGATAGCCAAACTCGCGGCCCAATCGGCCTGAGCTGCCTCCGCTGTCAAACATCGTTACGATGGCGCTGAGCTGAACGTCGAACTTCCTCAGGCCTGTAAGGACCGTGGAAGTGCCCGTCCCTCCGCCGATAACGACTATTTTCGGGGAATGTCCGTTTTTATGGCTATTGTTCATCTCGTCACACTCTTGGCCGGCACGTCATGCCACCCAACTGGATGTACTTACCGCTTGAACGCTACGCTAGCCTGCAACCCCTTTTCCGGGGCAGTCCCATTCTGTCTGGCGCAGGCGTTTCGGCCCACGCCGACATACTCAAAGCCTAAATTAACCATCGACTGCGGATTCAAGACATTGCGGCCATCGAACAGAAGCCTCGGAGCTGCCATTAGCCTGGAAATTTCGGCCCAGTCCGCATCCACAATCTGAGACCACTCCGTGGCCAACACCACGGCCTGGGTCCCTCCCACGCAGCGCATGATGTCGTCGGCAAATGTGATGTCCGTAGGAAGGAATTTGCGCGCTTGCTCCAACGCCATCGGATCGTAGACGGATATGTCCGCATTCTCGTTGGCGAGAATCTTGATAACCTCTAATGATGGCGATTCTCGCACATCGTCAGTGTTGGGCTTGAATGACAGCCCAAGGACCGCGACCTTGACACCGGCCAGAGGGCCAAAACGGTCTCTCAACGCATTCAGTGGGATCAGCCGCTGCCGATTGTTTACCGCAGTCACCGCCCTCAGCAGCTCGAAGCTATGACCGTTGACCAGCGCAACGTGGTCCAAGGCCTTCACGTCCTTGGGGAAGCAGGAGCCCCCGTAGCCGACGCCGGCCTGAAGAAAGCTGCTGCCGATTCTGGAGTCCAGTCCGATACCCTTGGCAACCTCGTCCACCATTCCGCCAACTTTGTCACACAGGGCGGCAATCTCATTTATGAACGAGATTTTCGTCGCGAGGAAGGCGTTGGAGGCGTACTTGATCATCTCGGCGCTAGTCATGTCTGTGATCATGATAGGGGCCGCGATGTTGTGGTACAGGCTTATCACAGTCTGGATAGCCTCTTGGTCCTCGCCGCCTACGACGATTCTGTCCGGGCTGAACCAGTCCGACACGGCCTGGCCTTCCCTCAGGAACTCCGGATTGGAGACGTAGCCAAGGCCCGTGTCGCGGTGCAGGTTTTCTTGAAGCCGGATGCCGGTCCCCGGGGGAACCGTGCTCTTCATCACGACTACGCCCCTGTCGGGCTGGACCTTTTTTATCCACGAAATGGCCGCGTGTACCTGACCGAGATCCGCCGAGCCGGATTCCGACATGGGCGTGCCAGTGGCGATGATTATCACATCACCCAGGGGCTCCTCGACCTCGTCGACGTGCATCAGGCGGAGCGTTCCCTTATCCAGGGTGTCCAGAACCAGCTCGGAGAGACCTGGCTCATAGATGGGGATAATCCCGCTGCGAAATGCCTCGATCTTTTCGCGGTCGGTGTCGATGCCAATGACATCGTGGCCAGCCTCGGCAAGTCCCGCCGCCGCGACAGACCCGACGTATCCGAATCCTATGACGCTAACCTTCACTGCGTTGCCCCTCCGGTGAGGTATCGATGTGCCCCTCGAGGAAAACTTCCCACGCTGCCGCAGTCCCGACATCGTCCGGCTCGTTCCCGCCTGGGTCACTGGTATGTTTGTGTTCGCCCATTTTCGTTCGCCTACGTGAACAGCCGCATTCGGCTTGCGTTCGGAGCGCTTCTGCCGGGCCAGCTGAATCGCTCCGGTTCATGCCCCTCGGCCCAGGTCTCACCCAGTCCATTGGGGCCTCATTTGTCAAGGCTTATTAAAGGCCTGCCGCCTGACCATCCCGCGCCGCAACCCACCGTGCATGGTCCAGCCTCCGAATACCACGAGGCTTTTATCAAATCTTGGGCAGCGCCAGTGCTATGTCGGTCTCCTCCAGCTCGACGGGCGAAAGTCCGCCGACCACTTTCAGCAGCACTCGGCAACGTTGCCGGGAGCTGACGTGGCGCTCGAAAATGCCTTCCAGTCCCGCAAACGGACCATGAGAGACCACTACGGGCGTGCCAGGCTGCATATGCTGAGCGCTGGAGCCGTCGTCGTTCCACCACCTGACCCTGTCGCCGATGTACTCGATCAGGTCTTCCGGGATGGCCATTGGATGGCCATCGGTGCCCAGGAAGTAGCTCAGTCCTGGCGCCCAGCGTATCGCCGGCCACTCCGCTGCGTTGATGTCGAATTTGCAGAATATGTAAGTGGGGAACAGGGCTTCCAGTGTCCTCTTGCCCCGGCGATGTGAAATCATCCTTGGGTAGAAGACCTCCACGCCCAAGGAGGACAGGCTCGTCGTGAGCCACGCCTCTTTTTGAGGCTTACTCTTTGCAACGTACCATTCATCCATCTATGCGACCCTTTCAGTTTTTTGATTAGCCTGGTGTTCAAGCATGTATCCCACGCCGTTCCTGGTATGCAGACTAAGTGATGCAACGGACCTCAGCTTCCGGCGTAGGCTGTGTATGTAGAAACGTAGTCGTTCCCTTTTTACCGGCTTGCCCCAGACCTTTACCATAAGTTCTTCATGTCCGACGACCCGTCCGGATCTCTCCATGAGACGGTGAAAAAGTCGCCGCTCGGTGTCTGTCAGTGCGCTCTTGACGGTTTCCGGCAACGCCTTTTCCAACTCTTGTACATCAGGGTCATTGCCATTTCCGTCCCCCAACAGGCCCATTCGCCGAAGCAAAGCGCCAACCCTACATAGCATCTCTTTTTGATTGATAGGCTTTTCCAGGTACATGTCGGCGCCTTGCAATAGCGCGCCCACAACCGCCGTCTCGGTGCCTGTTCCTGTGACTATGATGGGGACGGTGGACCGTCTTCTTAGCAGGGGAAGCAGGTCAATGCCACTGAGGGTCGGCATGTCCTCGGCCATCAACACGACACCAGGGTTGTGTTGCATTACGGTTGAGACGCCAATGGCACTCTCAGATTCGGACGCCACATCATAGCCCTGGGCTTCCAGACAGGTGGAGATGGAGCGACACTCGTCGGTGTCTGGTTCGAAAACGAATACGTTTGGCTTCATATCTGGAGCCATCGTATTCTCTGGGGTTGAACAAAACGGGGAAAAGTACGTTCCCAAAGGGGGAATTAAAAGTGAATACTAGTGAACGGGCGTGAAGTGTGGTAACCGGGGACGGGCGTGGACAGCAGTAAAAGAGTCTAAGAACTGGCGGATAGCCAGCCCTTAGACTCCGGAATTCTAGTGAATCGCACCGACCGAGGAGGCCTCAGTGGGTATAGGTGTCGGCGAACTGAAACGGTACCCAACGCCGTGAACGGTCTTTATCCAAATGGGGTTTCGGGCGTCGTCGCCCAACTTTCTGCGGAGGCGCTGAATGTATTTTTTCAGCGTATCGCCGGCTTCTATGTCGTCGGCCCAAATCACCCTCTGAATAAACTCCTGAGAAAGCGTCATGTGCCTGTTCTTGGCCAGGAGGTACAGAAGCTTGAACTCCGTGGGGGTAAGCATGAGCCGTTCGTTTTTTAGGTAAACTTCGTAGGTGGCCGGATTGATGACAAGGTCGCCGCAGAATATGGGGCTTTCCTCGCTCCTGTCCCTGGAAAGGCCAACCCGACGCATAAGCGCCACTATCCTGGCCACGACGATCATCAGATTACAGGGCATATTGATGTAGTCGTCTGCTCCCAGCTCGATCGCCTTCACCACGTCCATTTCGTCGCGGCATTCCGAGGCAACGATCACCGGAATATCGGAGAACCTGCGGACCTCGCGGATGGCCTGCCACATGGTTAAATCGGGAAGGTCTTCGCACATCATCACAAGGTCGGGCTCCTCCTGCTCCACGACCTGAATGCCGACACCACCCTGGGAAACGACAAGCGGTTTTAGATCAGGCCAGCGCAACCTGAGTGCGAGCACGAGTTGTTCCACGCGCTCACCGTCCTGGCTGAAGAACAGCACTTTCATGACAGCCCCCCTCCGCGGCCCCGCCGGTGTAGATAGGCAAAGCCTTGAGACAACTAATACGACACCCCGAAGTAACGGGATGTTTTGTTCCACGTACCGGGCCTAGCGTTGCGAAGCTCATACCCCTTACAAGCTTCCGTAACTGGGGCCGGTCAGACCAGATCCGGACGAATCCGGACCGACAGTAAACAAGCGAGTAACTTGTGGCTGAAATAAATATCACCTGGGCAACTTTTTGTCAAGTCCTCCCGCCTGACCATCAGCGATTGCATGGCAGATTGGGTGACATGGCGGGCGGCGTATTCGAAGATGCAGGTATCACGAGGCGTCTGGCCACGTCAGCGCTGAAGCTGCTTCATGCGGGGTTGCCGCGCGTCACCCACTATGCTAAATTCACGCCATTCGATGTCAGTCGATAGTCGAAAGCTGAGGTTAACATGGCAACACAATACTCTATTAAAGTGGACTTCAACGTCCCCGTGACGATGAGGGACGGCGTAACGCTGTACGCCGATGTGTTCCGGCCCGATGCTGCCGGTCAGTTCCCCGGGCTCATTACGCGGACGCCATACGACAAGGGCGCTCAGGCAAACCGCGTCGGCACACTGGACGCCATAAGGGCGGCGACCAATGGCTTCGCCACCGTCGTCCAGGACGTTCGTGGCCGCTTCGCGTCGGAAGGCGATTTCTACACCTTCGTCAACGAGATCAACGATGGGTACGACTCCATCGAGTGGCTGGCCGACCAACCCTGGTGTACCGGCAAGGTTGGTACTTACGGTATCTCATATGTCGGCGCCACACAGTGGCTGGCCGCCAAGTCCAATCCGCCTTCGTTGACGGCCATGGCGCCGGGCTTCACGGCATCGGACTACCACGAGGGCTGGGCCTGGCAGGGCGGTGCGTTCGAGCTTGGCTTCAATCTCTCGTGGGCCATCGGGGCCTTGTCTTCGGCAAACTGGGCCAAGCTCTCCAAGGACATCGGCAAGAATCCGTCTGATCTGGAGGCCCTGATAACGGCCAAGGACAGCCTTGCGGGCGGTTTCTCCCACCTGCCCGTGAAGGACATGCCGCACCTCAAAGATGGTATAGCGCCGTACTACTACGACTGGTTGGCGCATCCAGAATACGACGACTACTGGAAGGCGTTGTGCATCGAGGAGTCGCACTCGGACATCACAGTGCCCGCGCTAAACGTGGGCGGCTGGTACGACATATTCATGGGGGGTTCCATCCGCAACTTCACGCAGATGAGGAAGAACGGCGCAACCGAGCAGGCCCGTAACGGCCAACGCCTGGTGATTGGCCCGTGGATCCATAACGGTACGCCCTTGAACGTCTCCGGCAACGTCAACTTCGGCACCAGGTCATCGTCGCTGGCGGTGGACCTGCAAGGCATGTACCTGCGGTACTACGACCACTGGCTCAAGGGCGAGGACAACGGCGTGGCCGACGAAAAGCCAGTTCGAATCTTCGTCATGGGGGACAACCAGTGGCGCTTTGAGGATGAATGGCCCCTGCGACGCGCCGATGAAACGAGGTTCTACCTGCATAGCAAGGGACGGGCCAACTCCCTGAACGGCGACGGCTCACTAAGCCAGGAGATGCCCGGCAATGAACCTCCAGACATCTACCATTACAATCCGTTGTATCCAGTGCCTACTTCCGGCGGAGGGCTGTGCTGTGACCCGGGCTTCATGGCGCCAGGCGCCTTCGACCAGCGGCCCATCGAGGAGCGCCAGGATGTGCTGGTGTACTCGACGCCACCGCTGGAGCGGGACGTGGAGGTCACAGGGCCGGTGTCCGTTACGCTTTTTGCCACCAGCTCCGCGCTGGATACCGATTTCACGGCGAAACTGGTGGACGTCGAGCCAAATGGCTACGCCAGAAATCTAACGGACGGCATAGTCAGGGCCAGGTATCGCCATCCCAGGCAGCCTGCTGCCTTCCTGACGCCGGGGGAGGTCTACGAGTTCCGCATCGACCTGTGGGCCACAAGCAACGTCTTCAAGAAGGGCCATCGAATACGGCTGGACGTATCGTCCAGCAACTTCCCACGCTTCGACCGCAACCTGAATACGGGCGGTCCGATCGGCGGGGAAACGGATTTCGTATCCGCGCTCCAGAACGTGCTGCACTCCGGAGAGCACGCGTCTTACGTCACGCTTCCCGTGGTGCCCCGCGAATAGTATGTAAAAATGGCCGGCTAAGATGCCCCTGGGCTGGCCGCGCGTTCAGTTGCTGAAAAAGTCAGCCACCAGCCCCGCGAACTCGTCTGGCTGCTCCAGAATGAACATGTGGCCCGCGCCGGCAATAGTTTGCTGCCTGGAGCCGGCTATGCGGTTGGTGAACTCGTCCGCGTACGACGCCGGCACTATCTGGTCGTTCTCGCCCATTACGATAAGCGTAGGCGATTTGATACGTCCCAAGCGACGCTTCAGACCCCGGTCGGGTATGGGCCATAGGAATTTGCCGACCGTGCTAAGCGACCGCACCCGGTCTAGGCTCTGCACACCGCGCTCCTCGTCCGATTGAGGCTCGGGCATTGCCGCCGCCGCCACCGAGGATTTCGGGTCCGCAAACAGGACGGACTTTAATTCATTGGCGGGAGTGGCAAATAAATCGACGCCTGGCGCATCGTCCA
The DNA here is from genome assembly GCA_022572805.1 of Chloroflexota bacterium. Lineage (GTDB taxonomy): Bacteria > Chloroflexota > Dehalococcoidia > Lucifugimonadales > JADFKI01 > Casp-Chloro-G4. Next base: position 13,840 of record JACZVF010000014.1, on the reverse strand, counting down.
CCCATATGCCCGTGGGCGCGGCAAGCACCAACCTACCCACGCTGTGCGGGCATATGGCCGCCATCTCCGCAGCGGTCATACCGCCGATGAAGTGGCCCACCACGTTGGGCCTTTCCAATCCCAGCGCCTCAATCAGGTCGATGTGGTAAAGGGCAAGCTCCAATACGTCGTCAATCTGGTCGACGCCGTTGCTCTCAGAGAAGCCCGGCTGCAAGGGCGCGTACACGGTGAACTGCTCCGCCAATCTGTCCAGGAAGGGATGCCAGCCCTGGTAGGCAAACGCGCCATGAAGGTAGACTAACGGTTCGCCCTGACCCTTCTTTGCGACCTTTACCTGTATTGAGCCGACGTTCACTGTGCTTAGGTCTTTCTGCAGGACCATTCACCGCTCCTGAATATATCCTTGATTAGTCAATCCCAATTAGTCCCCGGCGGATGCTGCGCCCGCGACCTCTCGCCGTTCCAGGGGTTGTGGCCACCAGCGGTCCTCGTATTCATCCCACATGTTTTCCAGGTATGGCTTCACCTGTGTAGCGAACATCTCGGTGTTCTTCAGCGTGAGCTCCTTGGGCATGCTGCCAATCTGCAGCAGCGTCATGAGGTGGCCGACGCGCAGGCCTTCCACGGCACCGCGCAGGTTCTTGATGACCGTCTCCGGGCTGCCGGCGATAATGTAACCCTGCTCCACGTAGTCATCCCAGCCCATGGACTGGCGTTGCCTGTTGGCGGCGCCTCCCAACTGTGTCGTGGAGCCCGTCTTTATCGTCCGAATGGTCCTGTATCCCGGCGCCTCGGAGAAGCCCTCGTAAACGTGCAGGCACTTCTTGTAGAAGTAGTCCACGTGCTCTGCGTAAAGCTCCTTGGCCTTCTCGTCGGTCTCCGCCACGCAGACTAGCTGGAGGAATCCGGCCCGGTAGGGGTTATCATCGACCCCCAGCCGCTCCATCTCTTTCCAAAAGCCGTCCATCACGGTTATACCGCGCTTGTAACCGGAGTAGCTCAGGTAGCAGTAGACGTAGTCCTTTCGGGCCGTCCACTCCCACGTCTCCACGCTGCCGCCGCCTGGAATCCACACGGGCGGATGGGGCTTCTGCAATGGCCTGGGCCAGATGTTCACGTAGCGCAACTTTGTAAACTTGCCGTTAAATGCAAACGGCTCCGGCTCCGTCCACGCCTTGATTATCAGGTCGTGAGCCTCGTAGTACTTCTCCCGCAAGGTCGCGGGGTTTTCTCCGTAGGCGTAGTTGGTATCCATGGAGGTGCCTACCGGAAAGCCCGCCACCAGCCGTCCGCCGCTGACGCAGTCCAGCATGGCGAACTCCTCCGCCACGCGAATGGGAGGGTTGTACAGCGCCAGGCTGTTGCCCAGAACGATTATTGCCGCGTTGGAGGTCCGCCGTGTCAGAGTCGCCGCCATGATGTTGGGCGACGGCATTATGCCATAGGCGTTGTTGTGGTGCTCGTTAACGCAAATGCCGTCGAAGCCCACCTCGTCGGCGAACTCCAACTCGTCCAGGTATTCGTTGTAAAGCTGGTGTGCCCGGTCCGGCTCGAAGAGCTTGCTGGGCACGTCGACCCACACGCTCCTGTACTTTTCCTCGAAGTCCTTGGGGAGGAACCTGTACGGCATCAGATGGAACCAACAAAGTTTCAAGACAAAACCTCCGGTTTCAGTTATTAGTGCGTAGTAATTAGTATTTAGTTATTAATCTCCAGACATTGGCTGGGTCAACCCATCGGTCAAAAACTAACAACCAAGAACTAAAAACTAACAACTCGCCCCTAATTACTCTTCTTCCAGGCCGCTGGTGTCGCCTTCGGGCAGGCCCAACTCGCGGGCCTTGAGCAGGCGGCGCATTATCTTGCCGCTGCGTGTCTTGGGCAGCGACGCCACGAACTCGATCTCCCTCGGAGCCACGGCGGCGGAGAGTTTAGATCGGCTGAAACGCATTAGCTCCTGGCGCAACTCCGTCGACTCTTCGTAGCCATCCTTCAGGGACACGAATGCCTTGACCACCTCCATGGCTATTGGGTCCGGCTTGCCGATGACACCGGCCTCAGCCACGGCCGGGTGCTCGATAAGAGCGCTCTCCACTTCGAAAGGCCCTACCAGGTGCCCTGCCGTGTTTATCACGTCGTCCGTGCGGCCCACGAACCAGTAAAAGCCGTCCTCGTCGATTCGTGCGCTGTCGCCGGTGATGTACCAGCCCTTCCTGAAGCGCGAGTTGTACATGGGGGCGTTCCCCCAGTAGCCGTGGAACATGGAAGGCCAACCAGGCCTGACCACCAGAATGCCGTCCTTACCCACCGGCACCGGGTCGAAGTTTTCGTCGACGATGCCTAGCTCCACACCAGGCAAGGGCCTGCCCATGGAACCCGGCTTCACGTCCTGGCAGGCGTAGTTGGCGCACATGATGGCGCCGGTCTCGGTCTGCCACCAGTTGTCGTGAAAAGGCATGTCGAAAATCTCGTTGCCCCAGACCACGGCCTCTGGATTTAGGGGCTCGCCCACGCTGGCCATGAAGCGCAGGCTGGACATATCGTAGCGTCGGGGCACCTCGTCGCCGGCCCTCATCAGCATGCGAATGGCGGTGGGGGCCGTGTACCAGACCGTTATCTTATACTCCTGAATAAGCTCGTACCATTTGCTGGCGCGAAAGCCTCCCTCATAGATGAGCTGCGTCACGCCGTTGGTCCACGGGGCCAGCATGCCGTAGGAGGTGCCGGTGACCCAACCAGGGTCGGCCGTGCACCAGTAGATGTCGTCCTCGTGCAGGTCCAACGCCCACTTGCCGGTGGCGTATTGCTGCACGACAGCCTGATGCCTGTGGACCGCGCCCTTGGGCTTGCCGGTGGTTCCCGACGTATAGTGCATGATGGAGTAGTCGTACTGGCTGGTGTTCACGATGTCGAAGCTGGCCGGCGCCTTGGCCATCTCCTCCTCGTAGCTGAGGTCGGCCGTGTTGATCGGCTGCGGGTCGCGGTTGTTCTTGTTGACGACGATTATGTGCTGCAGCTCGAACAGCTCCGGGATAATCCCGGTGATCTTGCGGCGCAGGTCTGGCTGAGTCACCAGGACCTTGGCCCCGCTGTCCTGCAATCTATCCCTCACGGGGTCGGGGCCGAAGGCGGAGAACAGCGGGCCTACCACGGCCCCGGCCTTCAAGGCCCCAAAGAAGGCAAAGTACAGCTCCGGCAGCCGCTCCATGTAAATAAACACCCGGTCGCCGGTCTCGATGCCCAGGCTCTTGATGACGTTGGCAAACTTGTCGGTATGCACCTTCATCTCGCCGAAGGTGTAGGTCTCCTTTTCGCCGTTCTTGCCCTCCCATATCATGGCCAGCTTGTCGCGGTTGCGGCCGTTGGCGTGCCGGTCTATCGCCTCGTGTGCCTTGTTGAGGCCGCCACCCGGCAGCCAGTCCAACTCATCGTACATCTCCTGCCAGTCAAAATTTCCCCGCACCTTGTCATAGTCAAGGTTCGGCTTCACCTTCATGGCGTCCAGGTCCTTTTTGATGGTAGGGAATGACGATGTGGTCACGGTCCGCCTCCGAGGTATTTATGTCGAATTTGCCTTGAACGGCTGGAGTTAATCTCCGGCTGCTAATCTGCTTGGCTGCGACAGGTAGTTGACGCGGTCGGAAAGAATCCTGGCGTAGTTCTCCCTGCGCCAGCGGTAAGGCATCTCCCGCAAGACACCTGGCTCCGTGGCGTGCAAAATCATGTGCAGCGCGTCCTCGACTATTACCCTTTGCTGGTCGGTGTTGCCCGGCTCGCCCAGAGGCTGGCCGAAGGGGAAGCGCACGTAGCAGACCCGAGGAGACGGCAGCGCGTCCGCCACCTGCTTATACATCATCACCAGCACCGTGGGGATTCCGACCGACTCGATAGCCCTGGCCACCAGACTGGCGGTCCGATTGCAGACTGGTCAGGTGGATGCCAGGAAGACAGCGTCCACGCCGTCCTCCTTGAGCTTTAGCGCCACTTCTGGGGCCTTGCTTTCAATTAGCTCCCTGGGGTCTGGAATCAGGCCCATGAAGGCATAGTGGGTCTCCGCCAGCTCGCCAATGACGCCTTCCGATTCCAGCTCTCGGAAACGGTTTATGGGGAAGATGCAGTTGATGTCGTCGGTTGCCGGCCCCGTGTCGTAGCCGGGATGCCAGATATGGATATCATCGGTATTAAGGTCCCTGGGAAGCTCACGATAGGTAGTGTCGCCGCGCTCGGTGTAAGGCGTCTGGCCCTCAAGGAAAACGCCGCCAGTGGTTACCAGCGCCACCTTGCTCTGAGCGAGCGGCTTGTGCAGTGCCGCCCAAGGAACTGGCCCGACATCCGGTATGCGCAGGGTCTGGTACTGCAGGCCTATGCCAATGTCGTCCCACCTCTCCATGAAGTCGTCAAGGATCTCCCAGTTGCCCTCGTACCTGGCATTTGCCGCCGCCTGGAACAGCCCGTTGATGAACTCGGTCATCTGCTCGTCCGTGGCGAATCGAGGCAGGAATTTTAGACGGGAAAACGCGGCGGTCCCGGGGTTGTTTAGCAGGTCCTTTAGCTCCAAAGCGCCCTCCAAAAGCCTATCCAAATCTGTTCCTTGGAATTTCGCCTATTATACACATCTGAATAAGAAGGTGGCACTCCGGGGACGACCGCATTGTCCGGGCTTTCTCTGCGTTCTTGACCCTAAAATGGACCGACCATATAATTCCGCTGCCGAACCGGCCAATGTCGCGATTCAAAGGGCTGTCGCGGGAAGTAGCCGTATCTTTCCTGGTTCGCCATCTTGGCATTTCCGGCCGTTCCGCGAGCCTCATATTCATCGGTCCAGCCGATGTGAAACCTGACTTAGGAGCGTGAAAAAATGACTCTGGAAGGCAAGGTAGCGCTGGTTACCGGCGCTGGACGCAACATAGGACGAGCTACGGTCCTGGAGCTGGCGAGACGCGGCGCGGATGTGGTCGTCAACACCAGGTCAAACCGCGACGAGGCGGAGGCCGTGGCCGCGGAGGCGGAGGCGTTGGGCGTGAAGGCTCTGCCCGTCCTGGCCGACGTTGGCGACCAGCAGCAGGTAAACGCCATGGTCGATAAGGCGCTGGCCCAGTTCGGCAAGATCGACATCCTCATTAACAACGCAGGGCTTCGGGAAAGAGCGCCGATTTTGGAGATGACGTTGGACCAGTGGCGGGCCGTGCTGGCGGTGAACCTGGATGGACCCTTCTTTACCTGTCAGGCCGTCATACCCTCGATGATAGAGAACGGCTGGGGCCGGATTATCAACGTGTCCGGGTTGCAGGCCTTCAAGGGCAGGGCCGAGTGGGCCCACGTCTCCGCCTCCAAAATGGGAGCGCTGGGTTTAACGAGGGCGCTGTCTGCTGAGCTTGCGGAGCACGGTATCCTGGTTAATCACATCGTGCCGGGCGCGTATGACACCACGCCGGCACACGCCCAGTCTACCCAGGCGACTCGGACGAATGAGCAGCGCGCGGCTGGAATTCCGGTCGGCAGACTCGGCTACCCCGAGGAGCTGGCGAAGACGTGCGCCTTCCTGGCCTCCGACGACGCCAGCTTCATCACCGGGCAAACCATACACGTAAACGGCGGCGCTCTGGCTTACTAGGCTTGGGCTGACAACTGATTCCAGCGGCTTGCGTGTTATAATGTGTCCGAAAGCAGCCGTGAGTTACTGCTCCGAGTTCATTGAGTCCATGCGAGGAGTCGGCATCTGAAGATCAAGGTCAGGCTGTTCGCTGTCTACAAAGAAAAGGCCGGCACCTCTGCGCTGGACCTGGAGTTGGATGACGGCTCTACCATAGGGGATGCCGGCCGCCGTGTGCTGGAGCTGCATCCAAGCATTATTCAAGAGGCGTCGCGGCTAATGGTGGCTGTCAACGACGAGTACCACGACCACGATTACGTCCTTCACGACAATGACGAAATAGCCCTCATCCCCCCCGTCAGCGGCGGTCTGTTTTGAATGTGATTGGGGCCACTCTCGTGCTGGCAGACACAGGCATTGAGCAAGCCACCACCTTGCGTGGCCGACCATTATTCACCCCGTTGATTACTGAAGGCCGGTTGGTGAAATATGATTGAAATAACCTTCGATACGCTGGACCTGACCGCCATAGTAGCCAGAGTTGCCAGGGACAGCAACGGCGCCATCGTTACGTTCCTCGGCGTGACCCGGGACCACACCGCTGACCGAAAGGTGCTGTTTCTGGAGTATGAGGCATACCGGCCCATGGCCGACAAGCAGTTGGCGCTGGTGGCGGACGAGATGAAGGAACGATGGCAGGTGCAGGATGTAGCCATATTCCACAGGCTCGGACGCCTAGAGATCGGGGAAGCGAGCCTCGCCGTTGCCGTGGCATCCCCACATCGTCAGGCCGCATTCGAGGCATGCCAGTACAGCATCGACCGCATCAAGCAGATCGTCCCAATATGGAAAAAGGAGTTCTTCGAGGGCGGAGAGGTCTGGGTGGGCAGCCAGGAAGACCAGTTGTCCAAGCAGGCTGCGGCATCGGCGCCGCCTGGCCTATAACGACGTCGATGCCATACTCGTTTGGACTGAAGAAATTGCCGAAATGTCATATTTGCGGCCCCAACTTCGTTGGCATCTGCGTCCAAGAATTTTACTCCTTACGGGAAACACATAACAAATGCACATTCATGCGTCGATTGCAAACGCCATTTATCCAATAGTTCTCAATATCACAATGTTTTGAATTGCCATTCGAGTGCAACGTTGTTATATTAGATTGAAATACGGAGGGATCGCATAGAGGTCTAGTGCGGGCGCCTGCTAAGCGCTTAGGGGGTGAAAGCTCTCTCATGGGTTCGAATCCCATTCCCTCCGCCACGAGCAGTGGCAATATTTATTTTTTGAAAAATGATTGAGAAAAATTTCACAAATGGATAGTTACTACATCTGGACCATAGGCTGCCAGATGAACAAGGCCGACTCCGAACGCCTGGAGAGTGCGCTGGGCCAAATGGGGCTGTCACCCAGAACCTCCCCCAAAGACGCCGACGTCATTGTGCTGAATAGCTGCGTCGTCCGGCAGAGCGCCGAGGATAAGGTGATCGGCATGGTCACTCACCTCAAGCCTCTGAAACAGCGGAACCCCGATAAAGTGGTGGCCCTCATGGGCTGCATGGTTGGCCCCAAGACCGAAGCTCTGGAGAAACGCTACCCCTACGTAGACGTTTTCATGCGCCCTCAGCAATACCAACCGCTGCTGGACATAGTCGGCCAGCGCATGGGCATCGACCCGGAGGGCTGCGTCGGCCCCCTGACGGCATCGCCGGATGTGGCCACGTACATACCCATCATCCATGGGTGCGACAAGTTCTGCACGTTCTGCATAATTCCCTATCGCCGCGGCAGAGAGGTCAGCCGGCCTGTCGAGGACATAGTGCGAGAGGCGGAACTGCTGGCCAATCGCGGCGTCATGGAGGTCACCCTGCTAGGCCAGAACGTAGACTCCTACGGTCACGACCTGCCCGGCGCACCCGACCTCGGTGACCTTCTAACCGCAGTGAACGGCGTGGACAGGCTCCAACGCGTCAGATTTCTGACATCGCACCCCAACGATATGAGCGAGCACATAATCGATTCGGTCGCGGAACTGGACAAGGTCTGTGAGCATATCAACCTTCCGTTTCAGGCCGGCGACGACATGGTGCTGGATGTCATGCGGCGGGGATACACCAACGACGAATACCGCCGCAAGATCGAGCAGATTCGCGATCGAATCCCCAACGTGTCCCTGGCCACGGACGTTATCGTGGGGTTCTGCGGCGAGACCGACCGCCAGTTCCAGGAGACGATGAAACTGATACGTGACATCAGGTTCGACAAGGTCCACGCGGCCGCCTACTCCACCCGCGAAGGCACCATAGCCGCCCGAAATATGACGGACGACGTGCCTTATGAGGAAAAACGAGCGCGCCTGAAGGCCCTGGAGGCACTTCAAGAGCAGATAGCGACCGAGATAAACGCCGAACTGTTGGGAAGAGAGATGGACGTGCTGGTCGAGGGCCGCAAGCGAGGCAAGTGGTTTGGCAGAAACCGCAACGACAAGCTGGTCTTCCTGGACAACGCGGACGCGGACGCCGATATGCCCGGAAAAATGGTCCGGGTGTCCATAAACAAGACAAGCCCCTGGTCATTACAGGGGTCCTTAAAGGCATCCTCAAATGGCGCGGGTGCCCAGCCGGAGCTTGCCGCAAGCAAAACAGCAATCCTATAACGGCTTGAAGGCCCTGACAGTGTAGGGCCGGCCGAGATGAACAATAAGGAGTACTGCCATCATGGTAGCTGTCCTGAGGCCTCCCACCATACCCATAACCGAGATTGAGCAGTCGGCGTTCTGTCGAACGGACGACGACCTCTCCGCACGCTCGCTGGAAGACGAGTTTGATGCGGGGGTCCGGTGGCAAAAGCTGCCCTTGGGCTACATGCGCATGAAGCCGGACGAGCTGGACGACCGCATCGCAAAGGCAAGGGCCAGGCTGGGCGACCGCGTCGTTATTCTTGGGCATCACTACCAGCGCGACGAGGTAATCAAGTACGCCGACTTCCGGGGAGACTCCTACAAGCTGTCCCAGTTGGCCGCGTCACAGGAAAGCGCCGAGTCCATCATATTCTGCGGCGTGCATTTCATGGCCGAGACCGCGGACATTCTCAGCTCGCCGGACCAGAAAGTCATTCTGCCGAATCTTACCGCCGGGTGCTCCATGTCCGACATGGCCAGGATAGACGACGTTCTGGACTGCTGGGACGATCTTCAAGACGTTCTGGGCGACGAAAGCGTCGTCGTACCCATCACCTACATGAACTCCACTGCCGCCATCAAGGCAATGTGCGGGCGCAACGGCGGAATCGTCTGCACGTCGTCCAACGCCGCGGCTACCTTCGAATGGGCGCTGGCACGGGGAGAGAAGATCCTGTTCCTGCCGGACCAGCACCTGGGACGCAACACCGCGCTAAAGTTCGGCATCGAGCTGGACAAGATGATCGTCTGGAACCCGTTCAAGCCTCTGGGAGGCAACACCGAGCAGCAGGTCCGCGACGCCAAGATGGTCCTCTGGAAGGGCCACTGCTCAGTTCACACCCGATTCACGGTGGAGCAGATAGCCCAGGCGCGCGAGAAGTTCCCAGACGTTCACGTGGTAGTTCACCCGGAGTGCACCATGGAGGCAGTCCAGGCGGCCGACTCCAATGGCTCAACGGAGTACATCAGGGCCCTGGTGAGCGACGCCCCGGCGGGCAGCGTCATCGCCGTGGGCACCGAGATTAGCATGGTCAACAGGTTGGCAGCCGAAAATCCGGACAAGAAGGTCTTCTGCCTGGACTCGGTTGTATGCCCCTGCTCGACTATGTACCGCATCCATCCGGCATACCTGTCCTGGGTGCTCGACGGCCTCAACGAAGGCGTGGTCGTGAACCAGATCTCGGTCGAGGATGAGATTGCCGAGCAGGCTCGTATAGCCCTGGACCGGATGCTGGCCGTAGCTTGATAGGCTCACCGTTTAGTGATTAGCTGAGCCCATCTCGGTGGCTAAGTGCAGCCCGCTGAGGTGGGCTTTCTCATAAAGACCGGCAGATTAGCGCGGACGCTTAGTCTCTGTCTTAGGATCGACATGGGGGAGTCCAGAGGGGCTTTCCCCCTCTGGCAGAGGGGCTGGCGAATGTGCCCCCCAGGAACAAGAGACCCAGGGTTGGTGGACGGGAACAAGGCATCCGCCTTTTTGAAATAGTTACTTAGTCTGGAGACTCACCTTGTACCTGATAACGCCGGAAACGGAGTCCCTAATCGACAGGGCCATCTACGAGGACCTGAGCATAGGGGACCCTACCACGGACCTTCTGATACCGCCGGACCTCCAGGGCGCGGCGACGTTCGTGTCAAAGGCCGAAGGCGTGCTCGCGGGCATCGACGTGGGACTGGCGGTATTCAAACGGGTTGACCCTGCCCTGGAAACCAAAGTCTTGCTACAGGACGGAGCCCTGCTCAGGCCCAACAGCCTTATCGCCGAGGTCTCGGGCAGCGTAGCGTCTATCCTGAAGGCGGAACGCACCGCCCTGAACTTCGTGCGCAGGCTCTCCGGCATAGCCACCGCGACATCGGAGTACGTTCGAGAGGTACAGGGAAACCACGTCAGGATTATCGACACACGCAAGACCACACCGGGCCTCCGAACTCTGGAAAAGTACGCCATTCGCGCCGGCGGCGGGCACAACCACCGCCAGAACCTGGGCGACGGCATACTCATTAAGGACAACCACATTGAGGCTCTCGGCAAGATGGGTCTTAGCCTTGGCGACGTCATCCGCAAGGCCCACGACAACAAGTCCCACACCATAAACGTCGAGGTTGAGGTGGAAAACCTGCCGCAGGTAGACGAAGCGCTGGCGGCCGGGGCCGAGATACTCCTGCTGGACAACATGGACCTTGAGGACATGGCCACGGCCGTAAAGATGTGCGAGGGCAGGGCCATCACCGAAGCCTCAGGCACCATAACGCTTGAGCGAGTCAGGGCTGTGGCCGAGACCGGGGTGGACCTGATCTCCGTGGGCGCGCTTACCCACTCCTCCCCCGCCCTGGACATAAGCCTCGACCTGGCGACGTAGGCCATTGTCCAACCTGCGGCTGCTCACCGCCTTTTTTCTTCTAGTCGCGTTGCTGGCGTCGACGTGGATTCTGGCGGGCCTCCGTCTGGTCGACCCGGCTCCCACCGATCGTATAGCATACGTCGACGACCGCGGCGTGATACGGACCATCCGGGAGGATGGCTCAGGCGCGATCACCGTGAGCCCTGATGTTGAAGGGTTCTTCACCTGGCCCACCTGGTCCTCGGACTCTCGGCGGCTGGCCTACTCCGGGGTCATCGGCAGCGGCGAAGACATCAGGATGAGCCTGTTCGTCTCAAGCTCCAACGGCGGCAATTCCACCGAGATATTCGCCGGGCAGGCAGGCGTTACCGGTCTTCTTGCCCAGGGCGTAATTCACTTCCCGCTGTGGTCGCCCAACGGCAATCGGGTGGCTTTCATTGCCACTACAATGAGCGGCCTCACACTGTTCCTGGACGACCTATCTCCCGATCCCGGTGCTATCCATTTGTTGGATAACGGGCCTCTTTGGATATCCTGGTCGCCGGACTCGCAATACCTGCTGGCCCATCGGGCCGATGAGTATTTCCTCATAGATGCGGAAGGCGACCTGGCCATCGAGCCGCTAGGTATTGCAGACCAGGAGTCCAGAGTGCCGGCATGGTCGCCCGACGGAACGTTATTCCTCACCGCGCAGAGGGCGGGCCGGGGCCAGTATCACATCTTGGGTTCCAGAATATCCGGAGGGAAGGCCGAAGCGCCCCGGCGACTGCTCACGACAACCCCCGTACCGGCTTACCTGTGGTCCCCCGATGGCGCCCACTTATCCATAGCGCATTCCAGCCGGCCCTTCGTGTACCGGAACATGCGAATGGCCCTGTATGGAGGCTTTTCTGTTTACGCCGATCCCGAATCCGAGCCGATATATGTAGTGCGGGACCCTACCCTTGCCCACTTCTGGTCACCCGACGGCACGAAGGTAGCCTACGCGCGCTTGGCGGAGACACCTGGTGTGCTGCGCTGGGCAGTGCTGGATGTCGCGTCCGGAGAGCGAACCTCGCTGGTGGACTTCGTGCCCTCGGTGGCGCAGCTAACCATGTTCCAATTTTTCGATCAGTATGCCTACTCCCACTCGCTCTGGTCGCCCGACAGCGATGCCCTGGTGTTCGCCGGTAACCTCAACACGGACGCCATTACGGCTTCGCTAAGGGAATCCGGCGAAGGCCCAAGAATCGACGGGCCGGCTTTTCAGCACGACGGAGCTCACATTATCGTGGTGAATATTTCGGACGAGATCACCACGCAAGTCATAACCGAAGGGTTCATGGCGACCTGGTCGCCAAACTAGATGCGGCCGACTCGAACCACTTAGAGACTATTTCAGAATGATTGTGGCACTTACCCGCCACCCGCCCGGGGTGCCCCTGTACTGGGGGCACATCCCCCAGACCCTCTGGACTCCCCCGGACTAGTTTTGAGATAGTTACCAAGTTGGCTCTAGCCTCTTCGCGGCCTCTCCAGGTCCGACGAGTCCAGCATGATAGTCACTGGGCCGTCGTTGCTAATCTCCACCAGCATGTGGGCCTGAAAACGGCCGGTCTCCACCTTGAGGCCCGTGGCGCGGAATTTATCAAGAACGCCGGCGAAGGTGGCTTCGGCCTGCTCGGAAGAGGCCGCCTGCGTGAAGCTGGGACGACGACCTTTGCGCGTGTCGCCGTACAGGGTGAACTGGCTGATTACCAGTAGCTCGGAGGAGTTATCCAGGGCCGACCTGTCAAAGCGGCCCTGTTCGTCGGGGAATATTCGCAGGTTCACGGTCTTCCCGACTATGTAGTCGGTGTCAGGCTCCGCGTCATCGCGCGACACACCCAGGAGGATGACCAGGCCGGGGCCGATACGTCCCAACGTCTCGCCGTCAACGCTGACGGACGCCTGTGATACCCTCTGGACAAGGGCGCGCAAGGGCTAGTCCGCCTTGCTGTCGCCGTCGCTCGAAGAACTGGAGGAAGTAGTAGAGGACGCGACCTCGGCCTTTTCCACCTTAGAATCGGACTTGGACTCGGACTTGCTATCGGAGTCGGATGACTCATTGTTGGATGAGGACTTGGTGGTGCTGCTCTTCTTTCCGTAGTCGTTTACATAAAAGCCGCTGCCTTTGAAAACTATCGGGACCGCGACGAACTGTCGGCTAGCCCTTCCCTCGCATTCGGGACAAATAGCCACTGGCTCGGAACTGAAGCTCTGCCTCTCGACGAATCGGTGGCTGCACTTGTCGCACTTGTAATCGTAACGTGGCAAATCTAATCACTCCTGTGATGACATAATTAGCAGCCATCAATGATGACTGCTAACGTACATCCAATTTAGCATTATGTCGATTTACTGTCAATGACAAAGCCTTATTTCTGCTCAAGCGCCCGTATCAGGCCGCCCTGCCACGAATCTCGCATCTCAGCCAAAGGCGACTCCATAAGGCCGGCTATGCCCAGGCTGTCGCCGCCGGTAGTGCCCAGCTCCACCCAGGGAACGCCCTCATCGCTACAGATGCGCTCCAGCCTCGCCAGGTCGGCGGGCGCCAGCGAGACAACTATTCGGGACTGGGTTTCGCCGAAGAGCGCCGCGTCCCACCGACCCGAAAACTCGGCGTCTACCGTAAGGCCAACGTCGCCTGCGATACAGGACTCCGCCAGCGTCACGGCGAGCCCGCCATCGGAGCAGTCGTGCGCCGAACGGGCAACGCCATCCGAGACCAGGCGACGGCAGGCTTTTTGAAGCGATGCCTCCAGTACGAGGTCCAGCGCCGGCTGTCCTGCAACCAGGCCGTGCACAAGCTCCAGGTACTCGCTTCCCGCCAGGGCCTGAGAATCGCCACGCAAGTTTGATGAGCCCAACAACACGACGGTGTCGCCCGCACCCCGAAAGCCTGCGCCGCAGTGGCGGCGTACGTCTTCCAGAAGGCCCAGCGCGCCAATAACGGGCGTTGGGTAGATGCCCGTGCCCTGGGACTCGTTGTACAGGCTTACGTTGCCGCTAATGACAGGCACTCCCAGCGCCCTGCCGGCCTCGGCAATTCCCTTCACGGCCTCTTCCAACTGGTAGTAGATGTCCAGTTTCTCGGGATTGCCGAAGTTCAAGCAGTCGGTGAGGGCTATGGGTTCAGCGCCTGTGCACGACACATTTCGGCAGGCCTCAGCCACGGCGATCATGCCGCCAACGAAGGGGTCCAGG
>JACZVF010000151.1 GCA_022572805.1 Chloroflexota bacterium | reverse complement strand
TACATTCGGTCTGTCGCAGTGCGGTTTGACGCCGTCAGCAATGCCGTCAGGTTCGACGCTGTGGCCTTCCGTAACACAGACGGCGGTCAGGTCGTGGTGGTGAAGGCAACAGCCGGGGGCAGCTTCTCCATAGACGGGTTGCAGGCCGGCACCTACAGCATCCAGTACACCACGTCGGCAGAGACCGCCACGGACCTGGCGGACGTAACGATAACCAGCGGCGGCAGCCTCGATACCGCCATTCCCGCCGCAGGTGTGCTCACGGTTTATCCCAAGTCCACCACACTCACCGCCGTTGTTAATGGCTCACCCACCGTGGGCAATCAGACCACTATCGACATCGTGGCGGATGCGCTGCCCAATGGTCTTTCCGGATTCGATATCGACGTCGCGTTGGCGGACCCAAGCACAGCGGAGATAATAGGCGTTGCCTATCACAGTGACCTGTCCCTTACCATCTTGCCGACCTTGCCCGCATCAGACGTCAACCTGTTGGCAGTGGATGTCGGCCAGCTCATTGGCTCCTTAAATACCGATGTAGTGCTGGCCACGCTGACGGTTCAGGCAACTGCGAAAGGGGCGTCGTCAGTAGATATTGCCCTTGGCACTTCCTTCGGCGTGCAGCAGGAAAACGGCGCAACGATAAGGCTGATCGGTACAGTGTCGGGCACGCTCACCGTACCCAATTCGGCTCCAGTTGTAACCGTTGCAACTGATCAGACGGTCACGGTGGGCAGCGCACTAAGTCTGACGGTGGCGAGCTTCACAGATGCCAACCCGGGCGATACCCATACGGCCATTATCGACTGGGGTGATGCGACGCCCAACGACGGCGTGGACCCTGCGACATCACCCATTACGCTTTCGCATACCTATGCCATTGCCGCCCCATCCACGCCTTATGTGGTGGCGGTAACCGTAACGGATGTCGATGGGGGACTTGATACTCAGACCTTCAACATTACTGTCCAAGACGTCCCCACGTTGCCTGGAGGTACTGGCTCGCCCAGAGACCTGGACGGCGACGGCAAGGCAGAGGACGTGAATGGCAGCGGCTCGACGGACTTCAACGACGTGGTTTTGTTTTTCCAGAACATGCTGCACCCATTGGTCCAGAACAGCCAGAGCCTGTTTGACTTCAACAACAATGGCCGCGTGGACTTCGATGATGTTGTGCAGTTGTTCCTGAGCTTTGCGCCCTAGTTGATCGCTTCACAGCTCGGGAAGGTTCGCCTCGAGTCCTGGCTCCAGCTCTATTCCCAGGGACGCCAATGCCCTGTGAAGCATCGCGTAGTAGCTGATGACCACAACCACGTCCACGGTGCCCTGCGGCCCAAGAAGATGGTCTATGGCCTGGACCGTCCTCTCACTGAGGGCGCCCTTCTGCACCAACTCCTTGGCAGCCGCGACGAACACACCCTCCTTGGGAGGCAGTCCCATTGGCGCCTTGCCGGACCGGATCGCTTCGATCACCTCTTCCCGCACGCCTGCCCGTCTGGCCAACGGCTCGTGATGCGCCCACACGTAATGGCTGTTCAACGCCCGTGCTGTCCCCAGAATGGCGGTCTCCCTGATTGCGGGGTCCAGCGAAGACTGTAGGCGAATGTGTTCCCCCAGTTGCGCCACGCTGGCCGCAGCGTCGGGGCTGTTCATGAGGAGCTGAAAGGAACGCGGGATGCCCCCGCCTTCAATACTGCCCCTGGTCTCTGCAATGTGGTCGTATAGGGTCTGCTTGTCCGCCGGCAACTGTTCCCTCGAAACATAAGGTAATCGCGCCATGGGGCACCTCTCTTTCTACCGTTTGTAGCGCCGTAATCAGGCCATCCGCCGCCGAACGCCCGCTGTCACATCGGCCTGAAGCTTCGATAGCCGGTCGCTGATTTGAACGTCGAAGCGCCCCGGCGACTTTATAGACTTGTACTCGCTGGGCAGCAGGGCGAACTCGCCGGCAAAGGTTTTTCTCAGGTCCGCCAGCGCAGGTGGGTCCAACGTCCGGACGCCCTTCTCCATGACCGGCTGCAGAAGCGCCTCGCCGGCTGGCGGCGCGGATTCGTCGGCACAGTCAATTACGTCGTGATCGAAATAGCCCTGGGAATCGCGGTAGCGTAACACCTGCTTGGGACCGGCCAGTGTCTGTTTGTCGGTGCTCAACTTCAGGGTTGGTCTGCCATCGTATTCCACCAGCTTGTAGGCGCAATCGGTCCATGGTGCATCCGCCGAAACGCCGGCCTTGGTCCCGACGCCGAAGCCATCTATGGCCGCCCCGGCCGTCAGCAGCCGGTCCACCTCGAACTCGTCCATGCCGCCACTGGCAAAGACCAGCACCTTGCCCAAATCCGCATCATCCAAAATGGCCCTTGCCTTTATGGAAAGGTCCAACATATCGCCGCTGTCAAGCCGAATGGCTCGAAGCTCGTGGCCCTGCTCCCGCATCTCCAGGCCGACCTCGGCGGCAATGCGGGTACCCGCTAGCGTGTCGTATGTGTCCACCAGGAAGGTGCTGGTATCTGGAAACGACCTGGCGTAGGCACGAAATGACTCGGCCTCGTCCTCGAACGCGGTGATAAAAGAATGGGCCATGGTGCCGAAAGTCGGAATCCCGTATAAACCGCCTGCCATCACGTTGCTGGTCCCCGCGAAGCCCGCGATGTACGCCGCGCGGGCCAGCTTGTTGGCGGCCTCCACGCCATGAGCACGGCGCGCCGCGAATTCCACCAGGGTCTTGCCTCTGGCGGCGTGCAGCACTCTGGAGGCCTTGGTTGCGAGTATCGTCTGGAGGTTCACCTGGTTTATGATGAAAGTCTCCGCCAGCTGGGCCTCCATAACGGGACCCTCGACCTCCAGCACCGGCTCGTCGGTGAAGAAGATCGTTCCCTCCGGCATGGCGCGCACGCCGCCAGTGAATCGCAGGTCTCTGAGGAAGTCCAAAAACGCGTCTTGAAATAGGGCTGTGGACCTGATGTAGGCCAGGTCGTCCTCTGAGAAGCAAAAGTCCTCAAGGTAGCTGAGAACGTCCTCCAGACCTGCCGCGACGAAGTAACCGCGGTCGGGTGGGTACGTGCGGAAGAATAGACTGAACCGGGCGTTCGCCGTCGTCCCGCTTTGCCAGTAGGCCTGCGTCATCGTCAGCTCATAAAGGTCGGTGAAGATGGCATTGGAAATTGAATTGCCGGCCATATTTCTGCCGCGCCTCCTGGGTCATTTCCAATTCCCAGTGTACGGAGCCTGTTTGCAGGTGGTCAAGCAATTGTCGGACGTTGAAGGGCGAACCGCGGACAAACTATTTTCGTATTAGGACCCAGAAAGCCGGGGGAGTGGGTGGCATCTGAAGACCGTAATTAACTCGGTTGGCCATCTGAGACCGGCAGCCGGCAGCGTGCGCCCTGGTATCTCACCGGCTGTGGCATGCAGGACCGTTGTGACCGGTTCCAGGGATAGGCAGCGGAGTTCCGGAGGCTAAAGCAAGCATCGGTTGCCTCTTGGAAGCGCAGATTAACGCGGAACACCTGCGCCTGCCATCTCCTGTGCTCTGCAGCCCGGACGCGGACGCCGTAAGAGCAAACGACATCCGCAGTCTGCCGCTCGATGGCCTGGATGAATCCTATTGCGCTGTACGTTGGCCGCGAAACGGTTCAGGCACGAGGCTGCGGCGGGAAGACAGACGGAGCTTGGGATTCTCAGCAATGGACGCCTTCCTACCGCCGCCTCAGTTCGTCAATCTAGCGTATCGTCACAGACACTCGACGGTGCCTCCCAGGGACATCGCCTCGGACATGTCATCAAAACCGGGTCCGGACTTGTTAGCGAAACCTGTGCAACTGATGGCGTTGGTTATGGACTCGATCTTGCCTAGTGCCTGCAGCTTGGGTGCAACGTACAACTTGAGTCGCTTTCCAAGCTTTCACCTCCGTAATTGACTGCCCTGAACCTATGATTGGCCGGGCGGACCAAAAGTTCCGCCGCCATTGCTGTAAGAGTTATGTGCCGTCCAGCCTACATATGCGGGGAAGGACTGCGTTATTAGATGTTCCCCACTGTTGGGGACCATCTCGGCTATCATCACACGGCTTATAACATAATATTGTGAAAGTCTGGCGTATGAACCGTGAATGAACGTTAGATAACCAGCGGCTTGGTGACCCGCGATTTTTGGCCCCGAAGTGGAGCATTTCAAATAAGGAGGTTTTGGATTGATGGCGCCAGTGGCGTATTTCTGGCTGCGGGCATCTGGATACTGCAACCGAATGGAAGCCCGATAACTATCCCTTAACGGTTTCTTGTCCCGCCATTGCTTCCGGAGGGCTATGGCGGGCCGCGGACATCTCAGTCAAAGCAAGCCGGCCACAGGGTTCGGGCGACTCAAGGGCAAGCTAATTTCTAGTCGCTACGCCACCTGATGTACGGCGCTTTTGGGTTGCAGTAGACGCACGTGATAGGCGAGCGAGACTCGCACTACAAAAGGACGAGCGGCCCGTACGCCGCGCCATCGACTTTCGTCGTCGATAAGAGTGGCGTTCTACGCTGGAGGCAACTCGGCCGAGGCTACGGCTATCGCCCGGACATGGACGATTTCATCGCTGAACATCGTGTTGTAGAGGGGCTGCCCGCGATTAACGCCCAGGGGTATTTGCGCCTAATCCTTAGATGCCTTGACCTTTTCCAGCATGGCCGGAGGCAGCGGGAATAGCCAGCCCCGTTTCCTGATGATGTCCTGGGCCAGCGCCGGCGGGATGGCAACGATGATCTCAGGCTCAATGGAGAACCGGCCGTCGAACCCGCCAATGGCGCTGCGGGCATGAATACCGGCAAAGCCGCCGGAGTCAACGCCATTCTCGGCGTAGGCGCTCCTGGGTCCTCCAAAAACCGAATGCCAGCGGAACGAAAAGCCATTGGTGACGGGCGGTCCTGCGCTGGTGGCGCCTCCGCCGGGTGTGACCACCATACCCAGAGCCTTCACCGTGTACAGGAGGTCGTTGAGGTCCCCTTCACCGCCGCAGCTCAGGGCCCAGTGCAGCCGGCGAATGAGAACGTCCGCCGCGTCCTGTGCGCCCTGGAAGCCGTGCTTGATGCGCTCCTCGTCGTCATTCATCGGGTAGGTGCCGCCGGATGTGCCGGACAGGTACACCAGACCGCTCTCCTGAAACACCACGCCGGCGATACCGGCGTTGGCCAGCGAGACCACGTTCTCGTCGAAGGTGCCCAGAGGAAGCCCCAACTCGCTTATGCGGTCGTAAACGTTAAAGTTCCGACGCATGTCATCGGGAATGAGTGATTCGTCATAATACCTGCTCATGAACGCGCACCTCGCAAGCTGAAATCTGTATCGGCGCGGGCATAGTAACAGATGATCCGCCTGCTGGAAACCATCGGGCGGCCCGACGGCTGCCCCAATGCGGAGTCAGATTGATCTAGTCCAACACGTCTTGGCATAGCGGTCCCGCAATAAGTAACCGGCCCGGACGCCCCAAATCAGGTCGTCTCCTTCCAATCGAGTCAGCTTCATTGTCGCCGCCGATGTTTCGCTGCCTTTGTGATAATATACCTGCGTCTCGCATGCCGAGACGAACATATGCAGAGGTATATTGAATGACGAGTACTGCGTCGCCCAAGCCGGAATTCAGGGTAGTAGGCACCAACCCCATCAGGCACGACGGTGTGGACAAGGTGACGGGCCGGGCCCTCTATGGCGCGGACATGACCCTGCCGGGAATGCTCCACGGGAAGATTTTGCGAAGCCCGCACGCCCACGCCCGCGTGCTGTCTGTCGACGTCAGCAAGGCCGAGGCGCACCCGGATGTCAGGGCCGTCGCGACGTTCAAGGATTTCGCCGATCCCGGGCCTATCAAGCAGGAGAACATGCTGGGCGTTTCCCTGGGCGAAAACCTGCTGGCCAAGGATAAGGTCTACTACAGGGGGCACGCTGTTGCTGCGGTGGCGGCCACCAGCGTTCACGCCGCGGAAGACGCGCTGGCGCTTATCGACGTCAAGTACGAGGTCCTGGCCAGCGTGTCCACTGTGGAGGAGTCGCTTGCCTCGGGAGCCCCGATTCTACACGAGAACTGGGTGGAGAAGGGCGGGGTTGGCGGAGCGCCTTCCAGCAAAAACATCGCGGTACACGAGCAGCATGTCTTCGGCGACTTGGACTCGGGATTCGGAGAGGCCGACGTTGTTCTGGAGAGAGAGTATCGGACCAAGTCCGTTCACCAGGGTTACATCGAGCCGCACACCGCCACCTGCTGGTGGGCCCCGGACGGCAGGCTGACTATCTGGAGCAGCAGCCAGGGCCACTTTGGCGTCCGCGACAGGACCGCCAGGATTTTGGGCGTTCCCGTATCGGATATCAAGGCAATCCCCATGGAGATCGGAGGCGGCTTCGGCGGCAAGAACCCGATTTACCTGGAGCCGGTGGCCGCCGTCATGTCCAAAAAGAGCGGTCAGCCCGTAAAGATGACAATGACGCGGAGCGAGATTCTAGAGGCGTCCGGCCCCACTTCCGGCGGTCATGTGAAGCTCAAAGTAGGCGTCACGAATGACGGAAAGATCACGGCGGCGCAGGCATACTACGCCTTCGAGGGCGGCGCCTATCCAGGGGCCCCCATATCCGGCGCGGCCGCTGCCATCTTCGCGCCTTACGTCATCGAAAACGTTCGTATAGATGCCTTCGACGTTATGACCAACAAGCCCAAGACAGAGGCCTACCGTGCACCTGGCGCGCCAATCGTCTGCTACGCCTCTGAAAGCATCATGGACGAGTTAGCGTCCGAAATCGGCATGGACCCCATGGAATTTCGCCTTAACAACGTGGCAGTCCAGGGCACCCGCCGTGCGGACGGCGCTATGAACGGACCTATCGGCGCCAAAGAGGTCATGGA
>JACZVF010000150.1 GCA_022572805.1 Chloroflexota bacterium | reverse complement strand
CGGGAGGCCGGAGCAACGTATTTCATCGTCCGCTTCGCCTCGCCGAACCAGATGGCGCAGATGGCGACATTTACGACAAAGGTGCTGCCGCTAGTGGCATCTTAGGGTCTCTGCAAAACTCCCCATGTCATTCTGAATTCGCCGCAGCGGATGAAGAATCCGGGCGCCACGCTTGGGATTCTTCGTCGCTGCACGCCTCAGAATGACACACAAGGGGTATTGGCAGGCACGTCACAGGGAGTCCTCATAATGTGGCTGTTGGTCGCCAGACGTTCCGTGAAGTTGGCCTGCGCTTGTGCGAAATCAGCGTAGAATCACCTGGGCAAAACTGGGGCATAAAACACTTGTCTGGAGTGTTGATTGGCCTCTCCGCTCCTTTAGCGGCCCGTCTGACTGGACTGGCCGGTCTCAATTAGCCAGAAGCCCTTTGAGCGCGTCGTCGATGAACTTGGTGTCCACGGGATTGCGGCCCGGACCGCCCGCCAGATGTCCCCATATGGAGGGTATTACCCGCAGCTCCGCGTTGGGCATCCGGGCGACCTCCAGCTCGCTGTCCTCGGGCGGGAAGTACTGGTCGGTCCGCGAAGGCATCACCAGCGCCCTGGCCTTTATGGAGCCCAACGCCTTTTCGAAGTCGCCCTGATACGTGGGGTTGGAGCTGATGTCGCCGGCCTGCCAGGTGGCCACCATTGCCAGCAGGTCGTTGGCGTCCAGCTCCAGGAAGCGCCCCTCCCACGCTGTAACGATGTAGTCCTCCACGGAGGAGAAGCCCAACTCCAGGTAGACCTTCTCGCGGTAGAAGGCCTGGGACGGCCCCCAACCCGCGTACACTCGCGCGGCGGCCCTGATGCCTTTGGCAGGCTGGCGGTCGTACCAGCCGCCGTTCCAGGCATCGTCTGCCATAAGCGCGGCCTTCACGCCCTCCAGGAAAACATGATTGTGGCGGGAGGTCCTGGCGGAGCCGCACCAGGGTGCGATGCGCTCCACCATCTCCGGGAACATGGCCCCCCAGTGGAAGGCCTGCATGGCCCCCATGGAGAAGCCGCACACCAGGGCAATGCGCTCTATGCCGAATTTTTCGGAAACCAGCCGGTGCTGAAAGGTGACGTTGTCGTGGTAGGTCACCGTGGGGAATCGCGCGGCGTTGTAGGGCTGCGGCGTGTTGCTGGGCGAGGACGACAGGCCGTTTCCCAGCAGGTTGGGCACTATGATGAAGTAGCGCTCGGGGTCCAGCGCCATGCCTGGGCCGATCATTGGCTCGTTGGCGACGTGGTTGGCGCTGAAGAAGGTGGGAAAAACAATGGTGTTGTCGCGCTGCGCGTTCAGCCGGCCATACGTCTTGTAGGCCAGCCTTGCGTTCCGCAGAGTCAGACCGCACTGCAGCACCACGTCACCCAGTTCGAAGATGTCATATTCACCAATGTCCGGCATGCGGCACTCCTGATAAGCCAACGGGACCTATGGCGTATCCAATTGATCCAAAAAATTGCGAGCCCCCTTGGCAATCCATGGCGTCCAGGGAATCCCCAGGAAACGCGCGCCCTTGGCGATGTAATCGTTGGCGGTGGCGTCGTTAACCAGCGCACCGGCAGTTCTGCCGTTGGCCACGATTCGTGAGATGGCCTCATCGACGACCCGCAGCACGTCGGTGTGTCCGACTCTTTGACCGGAATATCTTCGGACTCCGAATCTTCGGAGAGGTCGTCTCGCCTATGAGTCCCATGCTCTGGGCAAGGTCGCCCGGCGCAACGTAAAAGACATCGATGTGGTCCACGCTGGTCAACGCATCTAATTGGTCCATGGCGGCGATGTCCTCGATGAGCACCGTTACCAGCGTCTCGTCGTTGGCCTTCCGGAAGTAGTCGGTCACGCCGAAGGCCTGCCTGCCTGCGCCCATGCCCCGGTTGCCTACTGGCGCGAACTTGCAGGCGTCCACCACCGCCAGGGCCTCTTCGCGCGTGTTGATGTGCGGCACCATGATGCCCTGCGCTCCCAGGTCGAACGTGCGGTAGATCATTTCCGGACGGTTGGCGCCGATACGGACCACGGAGGTCATGCCCCAGAGGTCGCAAGCCCTGGTCAGGTCAGGAACGTGGCCGTAGTCGACCGGGCCGTGCTCTCCCTCGATAAGCACCGAGTCGAACCCGAACTGGCCCATGAGGTCGATCATGTCCGGCGGGTGCGGGCCGCCCATGAGCATGGTCACGACCTCGCCGTTTTTCAGCTTCCGCTTGGCCCTGTTGTTTCGAAGTTCAGGCATATCCGGTCTCCGATGCTCTGGTTTATGTTAGGGCGTGTTGCCTGACCTCGCGGAAAAATTGTCGGCGATCTCGTCAAAAGTCACGAAGCGCACGCCGGGATGGCGCGTGATGTAGGCGTAGAGCCTCTCCAGCATCATGAGCACCTGGGGCCGTCCCGATACGTCCGGGTGTATGGTGATGGGAAACACGGCGTAGTCGTACTCCCTGTACACCCAGTCGAACTGGTCCCGCCAAGTCTGCTCCAGGTGTCGCGGGTTGACGAACCCGTGGCTGTTGGCAGACTCCTTCATGAACATCATGGGAGGCAGGTCGTCCAGGTACCAGCTGGCGGGAATCTCGATAAGGTTGGTCATCGTGGTGCCGCGCACCAGCGGCCGCATCCACTCGCGGGGATGCTTGCTGTAGTCGATGTTCGTCCAGGTGTCGCCTGTTCGCACGTAATGCGGCTGAAAGTCGTGGTGCATCAGGCTGTGGTCGTACTTTATGCCCTTCTTCAGAAGCAGCTCGCTGGTCACGGGGCTGAACTCCCACCAGGGCGCGACGTACCCCGTGGGACGCCTGCCGCTTAGCCGCGTGATCAGGTCGATGCAGTGGTCCAGCACCGCCTCCTCCTGCTCAGGACTCATGGCGATAGGGTTCTCGTGGGAGTAGCCGTGGACGCCTATCTCGTGTCCAGCCGCAGCCACCGCGCTGATCTGGTCGGGAAAAGTCTCGATCGAATGGCCGGGGATGAACCAGGTCGCCTTGATGCCGAACCGGTCCAGCAGCTGAAGCAGGCGCGGCACTCCCACCTCCCCGGCGAACATGCCCCGGGAGATGTCGAGGGGCGAGTCCTCGCCGCCGTAAGACCCCAGCCAACCGGCCACGGCGTCCACGTCAATTCCGAATGCGCACAGGATTTCCTTATCCGGCATTTTTCGAACTCTCCCCTCGTTTTCTCGATAGCCACTCGGAAGGTTGCTTGGCCCAACGGAGGCCGACAGTTTGTTCATCCGGTCGTGCTTCTTATTGGTCCACTGCGCCGGGAACTGGCCTTCCCAACGCAGGGTGTCAGGGAGAGCGTTGATGTTGGCCCGGAGCGTGTGCCGGGATTATACCAGCAGCCGTGCAGCAAAGTTTCTGTCCTACCTGGCAATATTCGGAATTGGCTGTACAATTCACCCGTTGGCGACCGGGATACAGGCCGACGTGCAGTCGAATCGGCGGCGTCGGTCTGACAGACAGTAAGGAATAAGCCATGAGCGACTACCTTGACACTCTGTCCAAATTCGCATCGGAGACTGGTTTCGAGGACCTGAGGCCGGAGGCCGTGGAGGCGGCGAAGGACGCTCGCCAACGTGAGGGCTTTGTTTCTTCCTTCGCCGCTGCCGTTACAGACCCGCGCCCCTCAACCGGATTGCCGGGCCATTTGGACTTGGGCGGATATCTATAATTCCTGTTGCCATCGTGGTGCAGTGGCTAGCAAATGTCCAAACTTCTGCTATCCTTACGATATTGGCGCCGATTTGCAGCCGAGGAAATCATGCTATTACGGCTTGAATTCTTGCGATTAAAATTAGCAAGATATTTGCCCCACCTCACCATTCTAGCGGGAATAGGGTTGGTGATTGTCTCTTTAGCCGTGGATATTGTTGGCCTGGGAGCCAATGAAGGATTCGGCGCCAAGCAAGCCAAGTTGGCGGTCATCGGCGTTGTAATAATGCTGGTTGGGGCCGCACTCTTCCCGGCAATCCTCCGTCCGTTGACCTCGCCCTCTAGCTACCACCACCCGGCCAGGAACAATCTCCAGGGCGTCGGCCAGGTCCTGCGTATAGGGGTCTGGTTTGGGCTGCTGATGGGTTTCAGCGACCTGCTCTACTTCGCCGATCTCAAGTTCGTCAACCACGAAGTCCTCCGCTTTGGGGTGGACCTAATATGGATGGCGCCTGTGGCGGGCATTTTCATCGCAGGCGTGAGTGCTCTGCTCCTGGGTATGGTGTCTATTAAATGGCCCAAACTTGGATCAATACGAGCGGCCACAACCGTGCTGGGTTTCCTTGGCGTCTCAAATCTTCTGTTTAGTCTCCTCGCCAATACGCACATGGTAGCCGTATTATTCCTCTCCTTGACCGTAGCCGCCGTAATAGCGAGATTCTTGGCAAACCATCCGGACAATTATTATGGTTTTGTCCGTCGCACCTCGATCGCGCTTACCGCCGTGTTTGTAGCGCTGACGGTCGGTTTTGTCGGTTGGACGCAGGTGAGTGAAGGTCGAGCGCGAGCTGCCTTGCCACCAGCGGAAATAGGCTCCCCGAATGTTCTCCTGATAACCCTGGATACGGTAAGGGCGAGAAGCATGAGCCTACATGGTTATGAAAGGCCTACTACGCCGAAATTGGAGCAATTTGCCGAGGGTGGAGCAACATTCGAGTGGGCCATATCGACCTCACCATGGACGCTACCAGCCCACGCAAGTTTGTTTACCGGCCGTTACCCAAGTGAAATGTCGACCGGATTCGCGGAGGCATTAGATGACACGTTTCCCACACTGGCCGAAGTGTTGAGTGCTAATGGCTACGAATCTGCCGGCTTCATTGCCAATCATTTCTACTTGTCAAGAGGCTTCGGCCTCAGTCGCGGGTTCGTGCATTATGAGGACTTCGACGTCACTTTGCGGGACATGATTCGGAGTTCGTCATTGGCCTTTAACCTTTTTAACGACAAGCCAGTCGGTCGTATCGGTGGGGGTTTTCGTGGGCTCGATCGTATAGACGCGGAGTTTTTGAACGACGCATTTCTAGGCTGGTTGGCTGATAGAGAGGATCCGCAAAGGCCGTTTTTCGCATTTCTTAATTACTTCGATGCCCACGAGCCCTACCTTCCTCCCCCGGCCTGGGCACTGAAGTTTTCCGGCAAGGAAAAACCTCAGAGCACCTGGGAGAGGCGAGAGAACCTACCGGTTGAGGAGATCCGCGAGTTAAACGATTCGTACGACGCCTCGATAGCTTACCTGGACGATCAACTAGGCGTGTTGTTTGCAGAGTTGGAACGACGGGGTCTACTCGACGACACGTTGGTGATAATTACGTCTGATCATGGTGAGCAATTTGGTGAGCATGGGCTCATGGATCATGCCAACAGCCTGTACCTCCCCTTAATACACGTTCCCATGCTAGTCCGGTATCCTGATGGCGTACCATCTAATATTCGAATCAGTCAGCCCATTTCAATTGCGGACATCCCGTCCACTATTCTGGATCTGGCCGGTATCGAGGGAGAATCCGACTTCCCAGGTCAGTCCTTAGCCAGGTTTTGGGAGAATGGGTCAGACTTCGAGGATAGGGACGGCACCTTGATTCTGTCCGAAGTGAAAGGCCAGGACTGGGAACCGGAATGGCTTCCTGTATTTAAGGGTGACATGATATCCCTGGTCCAAGATCTCAGACTCTACATTAGAAACGGAGCTGATCGCGAAGAGCTGTACGATCTGGAGAATGATCCGTTGGAGCAATATGATCTGGCCCAGGACGAAGTGAATCAGCGCAGCCTGAAGGAATACAGAGAAGTCACGGAAGGCTTGCATATCATAGTAAGCGACCGCTGACCGGCCAGCCTCGCTGGTAAATTGAGGTCGCCCGGTATGCCGCATTTCGTGACTGCCAATACGGTAGTTCTCACGCGGACAACTTTGCCGGTCGCCTTTCTATGCGGCCATCCCCGTAAGTAATTCCGGTCGACCCGTAACGGCGGCGGCAACGCGAGCGTGATTGAGGTCAGGGAGACGGCGGCCTAGAGGATCACCTTGTCCCTGCGCAGCTCGTCTACTTGTTCCTGAGTAAGGCCGCCCAGCGTCGTGAATACCTCGTCCGAGTGCTCGCCGTAGAGGGGCGCAGGCTTCAACTCAACGGGCGAATCGGACAGGCGCACGGGGCAGCCAATCATTGGGAACGTGCCCCTGGTAGGGTGTTCGATGTCGACGATCATGCCGCGCTCTCGGAGGTGCGGATGGTCCAGAACTTCCGACGTGTCGAATACGGCTCCGCAGGGCACGCCACGGCTGGCGAAGGCCGCCATCACCTCGCGCTTGGGTTTTGACTTGGCCCAGGACCGCACGACCTCCATGATCTCCCCGGCGTTATCGTGACGTCCCTGCTCGGTGGTAAACCGCGGGTCTTCGATCAACTCCTGCCGTCCCATCACCTCCATGGCGGCCTTGAACATACCGGCGTTGTCCGGCGGCAGCATCATGTACACGTAGCCGTTGGGGCCGCCTTCCAGGCAGGCGAAAAGGCCGCTGACCGTGCCGGGGCGTCCGGCGAACTCGTCGTCCTGCCGCGGCTCCGGGGTGCCGTCCGTCAGCGTGCCCGTGAAACGAACGCGGGTCAGATTGAGCACCGCCTCCTGCATGGCCACCTCAACCATCTGCCCCCTGCCGGTCACGTTGCGCTGCACCAACGCCGCCAGGATGCCAATCACCGTGTGCATGCCCGTCCCGGAGTCGCCCACGCCGGCGCCAACCAACGCCGGAGGCCTGTCGTTGAATCCCGTGACGCTGAGGGCCCCGCTGGTGGCCTGGGCCACGGGCTCGAAGCACTTGTACTCGGCATAAGGCCCGAAGGAGCCGAAGCCTTTCACTGAGGCGTAGATCAGACGAGGGTTTAGCTTGCTCATCTCGTCGTAGCCGAAGCC
>JACZVF010000149.1 GCA_022572805.1 Chloroflexota bacterium | reverse complement strand
ATGTCGCTGAACTTCACGGGTGACTGGCTTCGCGACAAGCTGGATCCTCGTCTCAGGCAGCTGATGGATTAATGCCGTGACGGACATGTTCCAGCGATGTCATGCTGAGGATTCACAACGAAGAATCTTCCTGCGATGCGTAGCTCATTCGGTTCATTTTGAATGACGATATGTCGGGACTAAGTTCCAACGCTCAGATGCTGCGTCAATTCAATTAGGTTCCAACACGGTCAAACGCCAGAGGACCTGGAGGTAAATCGAGGTCACCTGGCGTTTTGCCTTGTTCGGCGATATAGTGGCGATATCATGGTGGCTGCGTATCTGAAGGCATTAAAGACGTATGACATTTGAACTGTTGGTTAACGTCCTTGCCCGCGGGGCCTTGGGGTTATTCTCAGCGTTAATACTTAGTTTCCTCTTTTGGAGGGTGACTGGCCCACTGTTTAGCACATCAGACTTGAATCTAAGCTGGCTCTTCCTGGTACGGGCGTCGATAGTTGGGGGAGCAGCGGCCGTACCGACGGTATTCGCTTGGTGGAACACACAGACATCGCGCAGGCTTCAACTGATGTTTTTCGCCCTTATTCTTGGGACAGCCGTGGCCGGCGCTTGGCTTGTCAACGAGATACGAGGAGTCGAGACACACTACGCATTGTTCGGAGGGGTCCGGAGGGTGCCGGTTTTTTCAGGCAGCCACATGTTTGTAAGCATGATGTTAGGGTCGGTGCTTGGCGGAAATGCTGTAGCCGCGGCTCTCTACCTCTATCGGGCGCTGCGGTACCGGGAGACTTAGGGCAGCAATGGCTGCGGCCGGAGTTAGCATGATGTTCAACGCGCTTAACCGGCCAGGGTTATTCATATTTCACGTCGCCGGCCGGGGCGTCTGAGGCGCATATGACAAGGGGCTGTGCGGGCAAAAACGGCACCGAGTCAAGACGGCGGTTTTGAAGGAACAGCCAGG
Organism: Chloroflexota bacterium; assembly: GCA_022572805.1. Classification (GTDB taxonomy): domain Bacteria; phylum Chloroflexota; class Dehalococcoidia; order Lucifugimonadales; family JADFKI01; genus Casp-Chloro-G4. The sequence continues at coordinate 5,986 of JACZVF010000149.1, read as the reverse complement.
GAACCAATCACAATCCAGCCCGCAATATGAGGGTCGCAAGTACGCTCGGAAGCCGCCCCATCACGACGTGCAAAAGCAGGTCGAAGGTATGCGTCTTGGCACGCCAATGACCACTTGCCTGGTTCGGACGGCCGCTTCAAAGACTAGCCGTCCGTCGATGCGGATTTGAGAAAGGCGTAACTGGCGGAGAGATTTTCGAATACCTGGCCGTGCGGCGGTATCTCCATTATGGCTGCGCCTTCGTAGCCCTTGTCGGTCAGCACTTGCTGCATTCGCAAGCAGTCCACGTCGCCCGTGTCCACTGTGGGGATAGCCTCGCCGTTGCGGGCTTGCTTGAAGTGCACTATCTTGATCATATCCAGCGGCAATGCGTCAATTTCGCCCACCGGGTCGCTGTCGGGATAGCCCCTGAGCTGGTTCGTTGCGTCTGTGCATATTCCCAGGCGCGCGCCCTCGTCTTCGGATAACTGCGAACGGACCTCCCTCACCAGCAACTCCATGCTGCGTATGGGCTGCCCCAAGTTTTCGATGGAAAAGGTAACCTCATGTCGGGCCGCTTCCCTCGTCATGTCGACCAGGCTCATGGCCTCGTCGGGGATGTCGTCGGGAGTCTCCCAGGCCGTGTCGAAGCGCGTTGGGTCGACGAGTCTCAGGTGGGGCGACAGTGGGTTTATCAGCTTGGCCGCTTTTAGGGCCGCCTGAAACTGCTCGCCGGCAGCGTCCGTGTTTTTCGTCAGGCAGGGCCAGGCCATTGCCAGGTTGAACGTCAGGTCGGGGAAGGCCGAGACCAGCGTCCGCAGGTTGTCCATCACCGGCCGCCAGTCATCCCCTTCGCCCGTCTCGCAGTCCCCCAGACACGTCTGCCTTAGCTCGATGTGCTTTGCGCCATGTCGTTCAGCCTCCGCCACCAGGCTGGCTAAATCGTGGTCGACCAGATGCTGCCTCCACGAGTTGGTAATCGCACCGTAAATCATCTTTCGCCCTCCCATGTTGCGCGGGGGCGTGTCCGAGCGCCCGGCAGCGAGTGTAGCAACGCGCTTTGGGGGCGTCAAGCGCGTATGAAGGCGCCGGATTTGGTATGTTCGCAAGCCATAATATATCGCCCGTGATGTGTACGCTCATTGAGGTATGAATAGCCAATATTGGTTAGCCGCAACGTCTGATCTTCCTGCTCCGTGGCTATCAGGCCGTTGTTCTGCCCCAACTTGCCGTGGCTGCTGGACCTCCTTGGCTCACTAAAGATAGTCTTATTAATTATCTCAAAAAGGCGGATGCCTTGTTCCCGCCCAACCACCCTGGGGGCTCTTGTTCCTGGGGGCACATCCCCCAGGTCCCCTGGCAGAGGGGGAAGCCCCTCTGGACTCCTTCATGACGACTTTAAGATAGTGACTAAGGATCAGGCGTCCACGGCGCACCGGAAGCCCATGTTGCCCGTCGAGCTGTCAGGGGTGTTGGCGCTGCGGGCGGCCACGCGGTACCGATTGCAGTAGGAGTCGTGGCACAGATACGAGCCCCCGCGAATGACCCTGCTGCTTCCCGATGGCGGGCCTTCGGGGTTGTCGCGCGGGCCATCGATGTGAAATGTTGGGTTGAACCAGTCGGCCGTCCACTCCCACACATTGCCGGCGACATCGTACAAGCCGAAGCCGTTGGCAGGGAATGACTTTGCCGGAGCCGTCCCCTTGAAACCGTCCTCTGCGGTATCCTCGTCCGGGAAATCCCCTTGCCAAATGTTGCACATGTGCTTGCCGTCGGGGCAAAGCTCGTCGCCCCAGACGTACCGCTTTTGCTCAAGACCGCCACGCGCCGCGAATTCCCATTCGGCCTCGGTGAGAAGTCTATTGCCCGCCCATTCACAGTATGCCGCCGCGTCGTTCCAGGAGATGTGAGTGACAGGATGATCCCAGCGCCTTTTCAGGTTGGCGCCAGGGCCTTCAGGTCTGCGCCAGTATGCGCCCTTTACCTGCCACCACCAGGGTACTTCCGCGACCGCCTGGGTTACGGTGGGCCTGACCTTGGGGGGCACGAACAGGTGAAATACGAATGACCAACCGAATCGCTCGGCCTCGGTCTTGTAGCTGGTTGCCCTCACGAACCGCTCGAACTGCATATTGGTGACCGAGCACTCGCCAATGTAAAATGGGTCAACCTTGACCCGACGTATCGGCCCTTCGCCATCAGCGGGGAAGCCTACGTCGTCTTCCGTACCCATCAGAAACTCGCCGCCATCCAGCAAGACCATGCCCTCGGTGCCGTCATTGGCCTTTATCGCGGAGGGCTTATTGCCTGTTCCGACTGAGGCGCTGGAATGAGGCCTGCTTGCCGCGCAGCATGGATCTTCAGGATGGTTTTCCATGATGTGCCTTCACCTTCAAACGGCTACCCCAATTTATTTCATACGGCGCGTAGCTCGGCGGTGTCGCCATTGCGCCCCTGCCACTCTTTGATGCGGGCAGCCATGTTACGGATACGCTCCCGGTGAGCCTGGTCGTCGAACAGATTGATTTGCTCATAAGGGTCGTTGTTGAGGTCGTATAGCTCGCCCTGGTCCAGAGGGCTGAGAATCAGCTTCCAGCCGTCGCGCCCAATGAGCACACGGTGCTGCGTATTCATCGTGACGTCCAGATCGGGGAGGGTGTCTACGTAGTTGGATGACGCGTCGAGATTGCGGCCCGTCCAATCAATTACTACATCGTTGTCTGCCAGCGTTGTTTCGCCCGTCAAAACAGGTACTCGGCTTTCCCCCTGCAGATGCGCCGGAATATCGGCACCGCACAGATCGAGCAGCGTTGGCACGGTGTCTATGTGTCCGTAGCGCCCGGGCACACGTTGGCCATTGCCGAGCCAGGGCACTCGCAGTAGCATCGGCACTTTGATGGACTGTTCGTAGAACACAGCCTTCTGAATAATGTTGTGTTCGCCCATCTGGTCGCCGTGTTCGGCGCTGTAAACGATGATGGTGTTGTCTGCGATGCCCTCGTCCTCGAGGGCCTGAAGTATGTTGCCAACGGCCTTGTCCACAAGGGTCACCATGCCCCAGTATCGGGCTATTGTCTCACGCCAGAACTTCTCGGTCAGTTCGCCATCCGGCTTCGGCTCGAAGCCGCCCTTCAACAGAGACTCCTGTGCCCTGACCTTGTGGTGAAGACCGGCATTATCCGGCGGATTTACCAGGAAGGTGGGAGGCACCGGGATGGAAGCGGGGTCGTACATATCGTTGAATGGCCCGTCGTATGGCGGATGCGGCTCGAAGATGTTGACGTAAAGAGCGAAGGGGCGGTCCTTGTTTTTGTGGATAAACTCCGCAGCCTTGTTGCCCAGGAACGTGGCCTTGGTGTACTCCTCCGGCAGAGCGGCGGCATATGGACGGGAGAACACCATCGAGCCTCTGGATTCCACATTGGGCTTGAATCCACTCGCTACCAGGAAGTGATGGTAATCGCTTAGCACTTCATGGTATTCGGGGTCCGTATAGTACTCGCGATACTGGTCTTCAATGCTTAGCCATTCGTCAAAGCCGTGTTGCCTGATGACCTCGTTGCCAAGATGCCACTTTCCGTAGTAGGCCTTAAGGTAGTCGTCGGGCAGCATGTCGGCTATGGTCTGGACTGAATCATCCAGCTTGATATTGTTCTTCATCGCGCCGTGGGTGTGAGGCCACAGGCCCGTCATGATAGTCCCACGGGAGGGCGTGCAGATGGGGGAGCTTACGTAGCAGTTATCGAACACGTAACTTTTGCCGGCGAGGGCGTTTAGGTTGGGCGTGCTGATAATGGTGTTGCCGTAGCATGCCATGGTATCGGCACGCTGCTGGTCGGTGAATATGAAAAGGATGTTGGGGTGGTCCGGTCGGTCCGGCATCGCGCTACTCCTAATATCAAGTTCGTGCGGGGGCAATTTCGTGCAGGCGAATCCCGTGGTGTCCGTCGGGTTGCCGCACCGATTACACGTAGTGGTTGTGTTCGCCGCGCATGTTCATGAAGCGGGCCGCAGGTGACAGCGGCCAGGGGAACACTCCGCACCGGTCGGCCCAGGCTCCGTATAGCTTTATCATTTCATCGGCCCTGGGTCTGTTTGTCTCGATCAGATTGGTAAGCTCTGTGCGGTCTTCGTCCATATCGTAAAGCTCCCACTGGCCATCGACCTCGCTGACCAGCTTCCAGTTTTCTATACGCACCGCGCGGCTACCCTCGTGTTCCCAGTAGATTGGAAGGTCACGTTTCCAACTGCCATTGCTAATTGCGTCCATGAAGCTGCGGCCCTCTATCGGCGTGACCGGGTTGCCATTGAGTTCTGAGGGGTAGGTGGCGCCGGCCGCCTCGATGCAGGTCGCGGCGATGTCGGTAATATGCGTTGGTTCGTGGACAATCCCAGCCTGCTTGATCTTGTTCGGCCAGTGAACAATGAAGGGCGTCGAAATGCCGCCTTCGTGCGTCCATCGCTTGAACAGTCTGAATGGGCTGTTGCTGGCGTTGGCCCATGGCAAGTCGTAGCTCATGAATGTGTCGCCAGGACCGGGCCGCAAATCGGGGATGTTGCCCATCTTGATGGAAGTGCCGTCCGGATTCGGGCTGGCATACATAGATGGCTCGGGCCGCATGGTGTCCTCCGCCAGGAACTCGGCGCATCCGCCGTTATCCGACAGGAACATCACCAGGGTGTTGTCCTCAACACCTAACGCCTTGACCTTGTCAAGAATCCTGCCTATGCCCTGGTCCATTCGGTCTATCTGGGCCGCGTAAGTCGCCATCTTCAGGTCTTCCCAATCGATGTTGCCCTCGTCCTCCCAGGGACGGGACGCGGCATCACGGGGCGAAATGGGCCACTTGGAGTCCAGAATGCCCATGCCTTTTAGCTCTTCGTGGCGTGCCGTGCGAAGGTTATCCCAACCATCGCGATACTTGCCCTCGTAACGCGCTATATCCTCCTCGTGGGCATGCAGAGGCCAGTGAGGCGCTGTGTATGTCACATGGAGGAAGAACGGCTTGTCGGCGCCGTTTTCGTCCAGCATCTTGATTGCGTTGTCCGTTATGGCGTCGGTGAAATAGTAGCCGTCCGGGTCGAGTTCAATGAACTTGTCGTCTTCCATCAGCATGCGGGGGAAGAAGTAGTTGGCGCTGCCTGCCACGATTCCGTAGAACCTGTCGAATCCCCGTTGAACGGGTATTGGATGCCGGACGTCGCCCATCAAAGCCTCCCAACTGTCGGAGTCACGAAGGTCGAACCGCCCGCCGACGTGCCACTTGCCCGACATGTACGTCGCATACCCGCTTCCACGCAACACCTCGGCAATGGTGGCGCAGCTCCGGTTGAGATAGCCCTGATAAGAATCAGGCCCCAGCGCGTCCATCATGTGACCTACGCCGGCCTGATGCGGATTCAAGCCTGTAAGCAGCGCCGCGCGGGATGGACAGCATCTCGCCGAGTTGTACATCTGCGTGAATCTAAGGCCGTCGTTTCCCAGCCTGTCCAGATTAGGTGTCCGTATTTCGGAGCCATAGCACCCGATGTCTGAATATCCCATATCGTCGGCAAGAATCAGGATGATATTCGGTCTGTCAGCCATTTATAATCTTTCCCTTTTCTGTATTGATGTTCAACACGCCGTGTCGTCCAAAATGTTCTTTGAATTCGCCTATTTTAGGGGCACAGATATCCTAGATGGAAGTGAACTTCATCAAAGCCACGCCAAACTGAGACGCCACAGACTATAGGGCTCTGGCACGGCAACCGTCAACAGTCACCAGCGTCCGATGCTTCCCGTTTGTCGGTAAGCGTTACTAGAAGCTCGTTTGCCTAAGAGGCCGCTGTGGCCGTTGACGGAGGGCTGCACCGACAGGCCACAGGTGTTCACTCTGATGCTTTGGACGCCTGGCGATAACGCGGTCGCTGCAACCCTGTCGACTGCTCCGGATAACCGTGTCATGATATGTCTCGCCTATGCTCTTGGAGCGACCTGCAGCGTGGGCTTTGTTTCCCCTCCAGA
>JACZVF010000148.1 GCA_022572805.1 Chloroflexota bacterium | reverse complement strand
CCTCCCCGCCAGCCACCGCACGCATCCCCCCGCGCCCTGCGCCTTCAGGAATGACCATCACGCGACGGCCCGGCGCTGCCGCCACGCGAGACGCCACCTGACGGCAATCGTCGTCGGACAGGGACATTGTCGCCGCGTCGGCGTCGGCCCAACGCGCCGCGTTTACCCGGTAACCAAGTGCCGCTTCCAGCCGCGCGACCACGTCGTCGCCCGCAGCCACCAGCACAGTGACCTCTTTGCGGACGGGGCGGGCCAGCCGCTCGCGTGCCTCCGGCGGCACGGCCTCCCTATCCTGTCGATATACGTTCCAGTAGTAGGGCACGAATATAATTGCGGTAACAATAATTGCAATCGGGATGGTTAAATCGTCAACTGTTCCGGAGGTGAGCCGGCCTTCCAGCACGTCCCGCAAGAGCAGGAACAGCGCGGTGCTCAAGCTGCCCAGAAGGGCCAGGACGCCCGCACCCAAGGCCGCAAACACGAATATTCTGCGTGCCAGAGAGAGCGTCTCCCCGGCGCCTCCCTCCTTTACCAGACGTTGGGCCGATGCCCAGTAGTATCCCCACAGAGGACCCCCCAGCGCCAGCAGCGTGATGCTCCACGCCAGGGGCTCTCGCCTCGAGCCCTCCCGACCGGCGATTACCTGGCTAAAGCTGTCCACCACAAGGTCCAGTGCGGTGCCGACCAGAAGGAAAACCCCTATCGCCATCGCCGTCAGGCCAATGCCCGACACGATGTACACGTACGCTCGTCGAGCGTCCAACTCTTCCTGTGGGGAGGCCTTGACCTCTCTTTGCACCACAGTCCAGTGGTACACCCACAAGGCCACTCCCACTGCCAGCGTTGCGACCACGCCCGGCAAGAAGCGAAAGTGCAAAGCCGCAGCGTCGTCCGCCCCTCCCAGCAGCCAGATAAGAACGCCGGACAGGGCTACGGCCAGCGCCGTCAAGATGGTAATCACACCGCCGAGAATGGCGAATATGTACAGGTATAGCTGGCGCAGGGCGGAGCCGAAATCTCGACGGGCGAGGTAGAGCCAGTGCAGGCCCCAGGTAAGGCCGCCGACTATACCCACGGCCAGCGCTCCCCTGAGGGCAGGCCGCCACAGGCCGGTATCGTCGGAGAGAAGTATGGTCGCCGAGGTCAAAGCGTCGTAGCCCTCCAGCAGCACCAGGTACGCGATCCTGCCAACTCCAAAGGAGAGCATCGCAAGAGTAGCCAGCGACGCCATGTACAGGTACAGACGCCTGACGCCGAGAGTGTCCGGAGTCGCCTGACCTTCGGCCTCCTCGATACGCCAGTGGAAAGCCCAGACAGCCGCCCAGATGATAACGGCGCCCCCGTGGTACCCGCTAAAATCGCCTGCGCCAAACGCCCAGCGCAGCAGTTGAACAGCCGAATTTATGATAAGGGCGCCGCTGACGGCCATGGTCAGGTACATGTACAGCTTGCGAAGAAGCGACCGGCTTTCCACCTGAATTTCACGGACGTAGCGTTGTATTAGTCGAAAGTGAAATATCCACAGCGGGAGCCCAACTGCCGTCAGGGACACGCCGCCGGCCAGCATGGCGTTGGATGACGATACCAGCGTTCCTCCAAATAGCCCATCCAGCACGAATCGGACAAGTAGTACAACACCGTTGGCCGCCATCATCAGGGCGACGAAGGCCACGGCGTAGAAGTAGAGCCGGCGCACGGTGCCTATGCCGGGGTCTGTCTCGGCGACGTGTTCCCGCCGGCGCCACGCCACGACGCCATAGATAATAAGGCCGATGATAATCAGAAAGACCAGGATGATTAGCATGTCAATCTCAATTCTTATCTGGGCGCCGGCGCCAGTCCACCCTGGGCGTCCCGTGGATGGGCTGGAACCAGACTCTCGTCGTTAAACACGCTGGCCTATGGCGCGGCTGGTCTGGCCGTCGGCTCAGCGGACGGCACTCGCAATGGCGCGGGCGTCGGCACAGGCGTGGGCCGTGGTCCGGGCTCCTCCACCACGGGAGACACAGGGGGAGGCGCAGGCCTGAGTGGTCCGCAGTGGTCGTACGGCCACGGATAGGCGGAGAACTTCCACAAACCGTCCTCTTGCCGAAGGCTGTACCTCTGCTGGTGGTAGGACTCCGAAGAACCGAAGGGGCCGGTGCCGTAAAACTGGGTTACGCGGACGTCCACGAAGGTGACCCCGTTCACCGTGCTCGTCTTCTCCAGCGTTACCCGTGAGTCCTCCGTGCCACGGCGGTCAAATCTCCTCTGGCCCGCGAAGTCCTCCAATGTGCATGCCGCCTTCAGCTCTTCGGAAAGGAAATCGTAGGAGACCTGATAATCATCTGATTCTGTCGCCTTGAGGAAATCCTGGACCGCCGCCGCCGGCGTACCGAGGGGCAGCAGGTCCTCCTTTTGCGTCAAAGCCAGCACCACGCTGGCTATCAGCAATATCCCCAGAAACGCCCCTCCGCCTATGAGCCATACTTTCGTCATAACCTCTCCTACCAGCCCCAGCCCTCGACGGGCCGGCTTCAGCCCTTTATGATGCGGCAATCGCTTTCGGCCTGACTCTCGCGCCCATCCAAAGGTGCAGGCGATTTCCGCATGAGTTGTTTTCTCGCAATCATACGCCTTGATTGTGCCGTAGGCCAGGAGGAAAGGGTAGGTTCATAGATACTATTTCTGTATGGTACGTATGAATGACTTAGGTGAGGATTAAGTAACTATCTCAAAACTAGTCCGGGGGAGTCCAGAGGGGGTCATACCCCCTCTGGCAGAGGGTCTGGGGGATGTGCCCCCAGTACAGGAGCGCCACGGGCGGGTGGGCGGGTAAGTGCCACAATCATTTTGAGATTGTCGCTAAGTGCTGATGAGCTTAATCAGGCGTTGGCGCGTCCAAATGCCCCGGCCATTTCGACGGCTGCAGTAGGTTCCAGGCCGCCCTTGGCAACCCAGTCCCTCAACGCATCTTCGCGCTTTTCAAGACTGGAATCCACGTCCTGCACAGCCATGCCGACGAGCGCAGCTAACGCGCCCATCGATGCCGGGTCATCAGAGTGACTGACAGAGTCCTGCTGCGGGTCCCAGTCCACCAACTGCACCAGAGACGGCCCCGGCGCTATTAGTGTGACGCGGCTCACCCGCCGCATGAGCTCGTGTTCGCCGTACGTCAGCACCAGATTGACCACCACCCCCACGAAGTGAAGCTGAGAATCTGGGATAAAGACGGGGTGGCCCCGGAGGAGGCCCAACGCCTCTTCAGGCGTGTCGGCGTGCATCGTGGCCAGCATGGAGTAGCCCATGTCCAGCGCATCGAAAAGCTTCTTGACGGCATCTCCCCACAGGTAGGCCGGGGTGTGATCGCTCAACTCCGCCACGAGCAGGTACGTCTCCTCCGGCATCGCGTCTTTAAGAAAGGAAAAGTCCTCCTGCCGACCACGGGTCAATATCTTGCGATAGGCGGGCGGCATGAGGTCCAGAAGGGCCGTAAGCAGCGTCGTTTTGCCGGCGAGCTGAGGCCCCGCCGCCGCAAGAATCGAGGACTTGCGGTCCACCAGCAACCAGAGCAGCGCGCCGGTCCGAAGGTCCAGGGTGCCATTGTCGATCAGACCCAGAATGGAAGGCCGCCCTGATGCCCGGTCCTCACCACCCCACCAGCTAGGCGTGTTCAAATCGGTCGTCGGCATGAGCCCATTCTAGCAGAGCGGAACACGACACCGGACAGACACGTCGGAGTTTTAGTCGGGGTTGGGGGCCTTATTTCGCCACCTGGTCAGACCGCCTTTGGTGGCGGTGACGTGAAGCAGAAAGCCCATGGTCATGAATGCGATCTGCATCATACGGCTGGCGCTGCCGAACTCCCTGGCCCCTTCGATGTACATGCCGTGCAATGCGCCCTCTATTAGCCCCTGCCCGAACTGCCACACCGTCAGTATGGCCAGCCACGCCCCGAAAGCCCACCATGCGCCGCTGCGGTCCAGGTACCCTCTGCGAAGAAGCTGCCCATGCAAGATGCCCCACACGGTGCCGGTGACGATGCCGCCGCCGAACTGTATCACGGAGAGCCGCCACGACCAGCCGGCTACGTCGAAGTACACGCTGGGGACCTTTAGCACGGGATCAATCCAGTAAAACTGGACGACGGGGATACCGAGAAGGTAGGCCAGACCCAGGTGGGATAGCTCGTGAATAAACGCCGTCTCGATGAAAGTGACCACGATGGCCAGCACGACCAGAAGGGGAACAAAACGACGCATCGGGGCCTCGGCGCATGTCAGTGGGGATGAGACCTAAATAAACCCCTTGGCGACTTTTTAAGCCTGCCTAGGCGATTCGCTTGCGCCGGCCCCTCAAGTAGTCAACCATGACGTAACGCCCAAGCTGCGACGGGTCGGTGTAGAAGGCCCTGCCCTTGTTGATGCGCGTCATCTTGTCAATGAAGTCCATCAGGTAGTAGTTGGCCTCCAGCATGAAGGTATTGATGGTTATTCCTTCCTGCGTGCAGCGTTTCACTTCCTTGAGCGTCTCATCTATGGTGCGCCAGCTGGGTGGGTAGCTAAAGTACGCACGGCCACCCTCCAGGTGAGCGGTCGGCTCTCCGTCGGTGATCATGATTATCTGCTTGGTGGCGACCTTCTGGCGGGCCAGGGTCTTGCGGGCCAGCAGCAGGGCGTGCTGCATATTGGTACCGGAGACCCAGGCGTTCCACGTAAGCTCGGCCAGGTCGTCCGTCTTTATCTCCATGCCGTAGTCGGAGAAGCCGATGATGCTGAAGTGGTCCCGCGGATACTCGCTATGAATCAGCCAGTACAGCGCCAGGGCAACCTTCTTCGCGGCCGAGAAGCTGCCGAACATGCCCATGGAGCGGCTCTGGTCCAGCAGCAGGACTGTCGCCGTCTGGGTCATGTGCTCGGTGCGGTGAATCTCGAAGTCTTCGGGCCTCAAACTCAGAGGCGTCTTGGGGCCTTCGCGCAACACCGAGTTGAACAGGGTCCGGTGCAGGTCTAAATCAAAGGGATCGCCAAACTCGTAGGGCTTTGTCTCGCCTGTCCGTTCGCCGCCATCGCCGCGGTTGTAGATCTCGTGCCGGCCCATTCGGTCCTTCTTCAGCTCCGAGAAGACCTCTTTCAGGGCCTTTTGAGCCAGCTTACGAATGCCTCTGGGAGTCAGCTCCAGCCTGTCTCCCTTGCGCTTGAGGTAGCCAGCCTCCTCAAGCTGCTGAATCACCTTCTGAAGCTGTTCCAGTTGGCGGCGGGCTTCCTCTCCCAGGTGTTCCTCCACCTTCTCCGGGTCCAGGTCTTCCACATTGCCGTTGCGCATGACCTGCTGAATCTGCTGTTCCAACTGGTCCATGTCCCGCAACTTGCCCATGAGTTCCATCGCCTGGTCCAGCGTCACGGACTCGTCCCCCATGAACGGATACTCGTTGGCCATGTCTTCGAAGGGGAACATGTCGTACATCATGCCGGCCAACTCGCTCAGCTCGTTCATGAACTCCGGGTCCATTCCCGACTGCAGCAGGCCCTCCAACTCATCTCGCATCTTGGGTGACATGCTATCCATCAGGGACTGCATGGCCGCCATCTGCTGCTGAAGCTGCTCCAGCAGCTCGTCAAGGCTGGCGGGCCGATTGGGGTCGAAGTAATCCCCGTACTGCTCCATGAACCCCTCGAAGTCAGGGTCCTCTCCCATGGCCCGGTCCCGAAGCATCTGGTTGAGGGCCTGAATCATGTTCTTCAGCCCCTCCATGTCCTCAGGGTTCATGTTCTGGAGCTGGTCCTTCATACCCTGGAAGAAGTTCTGCATCATCTGCTGCTTCAGCATGTCCAGCAACTCCTGGAACTTCTGCCGAGCCTCCGGGTCCATGAAGTCGTAGTCCTGAAGCTCCTGTATCTGCCCTCCCATGCTGTCCGGAAGGCTGTCCAGCTTCTCCTGGTTGCGCTCGGCACGGTCCTCCAGCATCTGCATCGGGCCCTGTAGATGCTCGCCGGAATCGCCTGCCTCTTCCAGTTGCCGGCGGGCCTCTTTCAGTCGTTCGTCTATGCCACGGCGCTCCGTGTCGATAACCTCTTTCAGCTTCTCCTTGAGCTCATCCATTACGGAGTCCATATTGTAGCGGTCAAGCTGCTGCTGTCGCTGCTTACGGAGCCTTTCCTGGAGGTCACGCAGGCCTGGCATCTGACGGCCGTCCTGGTCCTGCAGGCCGCGCTGCATCAGATTGCGCAAAGCCCTGTTCAGGTCTCCGTTGGAAAGCATGTCGTCGGCCAGGCTGTCCATGATGTCATCTTCGTCAATGCCGAAGATCTGCTGGCTGCCGTCCCATCGAGAGTATCTGTAAGTAGTCATGAAAGGGCCTCAATGTCAGCGCCCGAGGGCGGTGGTTCAGGATTCGGCTTGTGACGCTTCTACAGGCTATTGCAGATTACGGTGCGGTGTTTCGCTTCTTTCATTATACGTCGCGCATAATACATCAGATGTAACGAACGATGTCAATGAAGCCTCGCCTATCAGTGTATCAGGCCGAGCGGACACATATGGAATGGATTTCGGCTACGGAATGTCGCAACCCACTTTGGCGCAACGAACAGCCTTCATGGCCTTCAAGGTGTCATCGAGGTAGATGGCGATCGGCAGTCCGTCGATTCCGGTGACAATCGCGCTGTGCTCGCCAACCCGGCCAGGCCAGTCTACGGTCATGATCCTGTCCGTGCTGCTGCATGAGGCGTTGGAGCAGTGCGCCAGCTTCAAGTTGCCGCCGGTCTCATCGAAGTAGCTGACTAAAGGGAATCCATCGACGCCAATGGATATAGACGAAAACATGCCGACATCCCCCACGCTATCCACGGTGGATATTGTGGAGCTGGTGCAGGCCGTGTTGGAGCAGTGAGCAACTTTGAGGTCCTTATCACCAGCGTCGTAGTAGCTGATGACGGCGAATCCGTCCACTCCGATCACCAGGGACGTGTATTCGCCGGAGTCGCC
>JACZVF010000013.1 GCA_022572805.1 Chloroflexota bacterium | reverse complement strand
TTACAGCCATCCTTGATAAATTCGGACGCCCCGGCAGCCAGGCTTACAACGGGCGCCAGCATAGAACTAAAATACCCTATCTTGCCGGCCTGTAAATATTACCTGGTCCCCAACACCCTCGGCGTCGGCAATCAGACGGTACATATTGATGTCCCCCGGTCCGACAACCATCATTTTAGCGTTCCCGCAGTCCATTAACTATAAGGCCTTTTTCACGGTCCGCACACCCCTGCGCTCCCAGTCCCCGCCAACGGGAAGCACCAGCGGGCGGGCATTGGCAATACCATGTTTTAGGCTGATTCCCTCGCCATAGAGGCAGGAATTTCTGGGATGGAAATCTTCGTTGTCAACGCCGCTATGCACGACGTTTACTCTCTCGTCGAGGCTGCCGTGGTAGTCCATGAAGAACTGCTTCATCAGCCGGGAGGGCACAGTCAGCAGCTTGCCCTTGGTTCCCGATAAGATTTTCCGCTCTATGAATGGCCAGATCCTTCGCCTGATCCCGTCGAAATGGTAGTATGGCAGACCGTCCGATCGACCATCGGAGATCTGACTGATGCATCACGCGTATCTCAAATGAATATCACATTACGGGGCCACGAAACTGGCTTGCATCTCAGGTATATGATAACCTGTCCCATGCTGCATCTTGCACTTAACAATGCGGTAAACAGCAGACATTATTCTCACGTAGGAGACGCAAATGGCAAAAGTTACCGGCAGCTACCTTATCGCAAAGACCCTGAAGGAAGAGGGCGTCGAAAAGCTCTTTTACCTCATGGGCGGCCCTGATTTCGACATTGTTATGGAATGCCAGGACCTGGGCATAGATACCATCGACTTCCGGCACGAGCAGGCCGCCGCCTTCGCTGCGCACGCATACGCCCGCGTTACCGGCAAGCCCGGCGTGCTCACTGCCGCTTCCGGTCCCGGGACGCTAAACCTTCTCACAGGCGTTTACACCGCCTCCGTGGACTGCGCACCCATGGTCATTCTGGGCGGCGCGGGTCCAGTTCACGAGATCGGGCGCGACGCCTTCCAGGAGGTTGACCAGGAAAGCATCATGAAGCCGCTTTGCAAGTACTGGCACCGGCCCACAATGGCGGCAAGGTACCCTGAAATCGTAAGCACTGCCTACCGCCAGGCCCAGTCCGGTAGGCCCGGCCCGGTCTACATCGACTGCGGCGCGGATGTCCTTTACGAGGAGATTGAGGAGTCCGATGCTATAGCCCCGACCCGCGCGGCCAAGAAGAGCGTTCCCTCGGGAGACCCCGCTGCCGTGAAGGAAGCCATCGACATGCTGGCGGCTGCGGAAAAGCCCATCATCTTCGGCGGCGGCGGCGTCTTCTTCTCCGGTGGCGCGCCCGAGCTTGAGAGGCTGGTGGACCTGACCAGCACGCCTTTCTACACGGCGCCCATGTCCCGAGGCCTGGTGCCGGAGGACCATGTGGTCTCCTTCCAGGCGGCGCGCAGCACGGCTATGCGAGAGACGGACCTGGTAATGGTGATCGGCACGCGCATGAACTGGATGCTCCAGTACGGCCGCCGGTTCCCCAACGCGAAGGTGGTACAGGTGGACATCGATGGCGGTGAGATCGCTCACAACCGCGACGTTGATTTAGGCATCGTTGGCGACGCCAAGGCGGTGCTGGGCCAGATGGTCGCGGAGGTTGAGTCCAGGCCGCAGGACTTCGCCGGCAGGCTGGAGTCCGAGTGGGTCACGCACCTGCGCGAGGAAAACGACCGCCGCGCCACCCAGAGCGCCGCCGTGCTCAACTCATCGGACAAGCCCATTCATCCTCTCCGCCTCTGCAAGGAGATCAGGGACTTCCTGGACAGGGACGCCATTCTTTGCGTGGACGGCAACGGGATCCTGCACTTCGGACGCCAGTCGCTGCCGACCTTCCTTCCAGGTCATCGGCTCAACTCCGGCGTGACGGGCACCATGGGCGTGGGCCTGCCCTACGGCATCGGCGCCAAGATCGCCAAGCCCGACAAGCAGGTGCTGGTGCTGCACGGCGATGGCTCCATGGGCATGAACGCCATGGAGCTGGACACCTGCGTTCGGCACAACCTCCCTGTGGTGACGGTTATCAGCAACAACGCAGGCTGGACAGCCAGGACGCCGGACCAGCGCAAGCCGGGCCGAGAGCTGGGCTTCACCAACTTCGACGGCATGGCCCGCGAGCTGGGCGCCTACGGCGAATTGGTGGAGGACGCCGACGAGATTCGCCCCGCGCTTGAGCGAGCCTTCGCCAGCGGAAAGCCGGCAGTGGTTAACGTCATCGTCGAGCCCACGGCTGCCGGCGTGTCCAGGTCCTGGGGCGGCTCCCGCATGGAGTAGAGGGATAGTTTTAGTAGTTAGTTGTTGGTTTTTAGTATAAAGGGGGCGGCGTTATTGCCGCCCCTTTATGATTTGACCGAAAGGCAATTTCAAGCAACGGACTTCAATGGACTTTACTTGGATTGAATAGGGAGCAGTATTGGGACAAGCAGAGACAATCGGTATCATGAAGCTAAGACTCTAGAAATGATAATAAGTTTAGTGGAAGCAGTGTGGCCAGGAATGGGGGTCTTTAGCGCACAATCAATGTTCATCTTTGGGCGCTGATTCTTGAATTAAGCCTGTCTTTCCCGGCATCTTAGGTAGTGGAGGAATTCACAGTGAGATCTGTGGGGTAACAACCTTCTTCGTCAAAAGGCTGAATGTCGCGATGGAACAAAAGCGATTGCCATCCTCTCGCTCCCTTGGAGAGGGCGTTGGAGAATCGGACGCGGGCCCTTTCGGGCGGTCGCCCCTTAACCTGAAAATCTTCAATGAACACACCCCACGCTAGGCCGATGTCTCCCGCGACGGACGTTTGGAGGTCCTCCAGGTTCAAATGATAGTAGTCCATCTGTCCAAAAAACTGCTCGTTCTCTGCAAAGCGCGCCCTCTTGCCGAGCGCAGCCCAATCGCGCCAACCTATCATACGGTAGCCGAAACCGACCTCACGGGCCCCCATAGCGACGATAGTCTGTATGTCGTGGTTATCATATGCAGCCATGTATCCTCGTACAACTTCTGCGACTTCTTCTTTGGTAATTGACATGCTTTTTGCTCCTACTTCAACCATTATCTATGAGATGGAATTCAATACCTCGGTAAACGCATCTTTACGTTTCTGTTCAAGAGATCATGGCCGAGTCATAATATTTGGCCCAGCATTCTCGTGTGTCACTTGAGAAGCCCGAGAGTGTACAGATTTTCCGCGAGAATGGTATCTATGCCGCTCAGGAGTTCTTCTTCAGAGTCATTAATGCTGATGTGGCGTCCAGTCAATGCGTCTGCCTTTCCTGACAAAAGGAAAATGAGCTTATTTACGGCATCCTCCATAGAGTCATCTAGGCCTTCATCAAAACGCTGTTGAAACCGTTCGGTGTATCCCTCAGGCATATCTGAAGAAGCTGAGAGATATTCAGTTACACCAGTTCGAACATATCCTGGAGCATACGCGAATACGCTTATCCCAAACTCCTGTACTGCGGGTGCCAGACATCTAGTAAAGTGACTAAGAGCAGCCTTGGCAGCACAATAGGAAGTGACATAAGGATGCACATTATAGGCTCCCCCGCTGGAAATGTTAACGATTCTGCCCTGTCTGCGGCTTATCATTCCAGGGAGTATCGCCCTGGTGCAGATGTAAGGCCCTTTCAAGTTAATTTCCATGGCGCGCCACCAATCATCAGGTTCGATCTCCCAGTCCCAACCCGTCGGCGTGACGACACCAGCGTTGTTCACCAGGATATCGATAGGCCCGAATTCAGATTCGACGGTATTGATGATATTTTTCATGCCGGCCTGGTCGGTCACGTCGACAGGAAATCCGAGAGCTCGACCACCTTCGTCGCTGATTGCATTTACCGTTTCGTTCACCTGGGATTCTGTGCGTGCAGTCACTGCAACTGCAGAACCTGCTGAGGCAAGCGCCTGAGCAAATCCTCTCCCTAATCCCCTTCCGCCTCCGGTGACGAGTGCTACGCTACCCCTCAAATGTTCGGACATTGAAATCCCTCCTTGGCTATTGGCGGTGATGTTATCACAGGGAACTATTACGAAATAGCCTTAGCAAATATTCTCTAGTGCTAAAATGAAATCATGGTCACCTCGAACCCATCCGAAAAACACGACTTCACCGCACACCTTACCCGGTTTTGCCGGGTGCTGCGCGGGTATGGGTTTCTCATCGGCCCCCAGGAAACGGCCGACGTAATTAAGGCCCTGAGCGCCGTGGATATAATGGACCGAGGGCGAGTCTACTGGACCCTGCGCTGCCTTCTGGTCTCACGGCAGGACGAGTTCCCCGCCTACGACATGCTTTTCGAGAAATTCTGGAACTTCGAGCCAATCCCGACGCGAGGTCCTGCCACCCCAGGCGCCAAGAAGCTGGACGAGGCGATGATCCTCCAGCGCCGGCCGAAATCGCTTTTTGGCGTGGGCAACGACCAGCGGTCAGACGAGATCGCGATTCAAGAAGACCGAATCGGGGCCGGCGACCTGGAGGTGGACTCGGAAAAAGACCTGACGATGATCCGGGCCGACGAGTTCTCGGAGCTTTCCCGCATCGCCGCACGCATGGTGCGCGCACTGGCTTCCCGTCCCGGACGGCGACGCAAACGGCACAAGCGCAAGGGCGTTCCCGACCTGCGAGGCGCCATGCGATTGAATATTTCCACCGGCGGCGACCTTATCGTCGTGCCGAGGCGCAGGCGCGTTCCCAGGGTCCCGCGCCTGCTGGTGCTGCTGGACGTCAGCGGCTCCATGGAACGCCACGTACAGTTGCTGCTCCAGTTGGCTTACGCGGTTTCGCAGCAGACCAGACGTGTGGAGGCCTTCGTATTCAGCACCAGGGTCACGCGAGTCACCCGCGAGCTTGCAATGCCATCTTTTGCCGAGGCGCTGAGCCGCATCGGCGAGGTGGCATCCCACTGGTCAGGCGGCACCCGCATTGGCGAGGCGCTGGCCACGGTAAACACCGACTTCGGCTACGTGCTGGACAGGCACACCACCGTGTTTCTGCTCAGCGACGGTTGGGACACCGGAGACCCCGGCTACCTTGCGTCCCAGATTCGGCGTATGCGACGCCGCGTACGCAGCTTCGTATGGCTCAACCCGCTGATGGGCACAAGGGACTACCAGCCTCTGACCAGAAGCCTTCAAGCGGCCGAGCCCTACGTGGACCACTTCGCCTCGGCGTTGGACGTGGCGCATCTGCGGCGGCTGCCCCAGCTATTACGCTCTTGAAATAGTTATCAATCAATTAGCTATCACCTTATTCGCACACCCTACTTGAACGCTTTCCACACATTCCGCCACAGCCCACCCCCGTAAACTGATACCAGCGGCGTGTTCCACTGGGACGTTCCTGCGTCATAACTCCAAGCGTTCAGGATTGAATTAGACGGTGGCGCCCAGGTCTACCCTGCGCGGTCCCCAATCCAATCTATGGGCAATCCAGAGTCCGACGAGGGCCAGATTGCATAGAACCTGCCCCTGGCTGAGCGCTTTTCAGATAATTAGCGTTAACAAAGGACTAACCTGTGACGAATGCCGTCTACACAAGGCCGATGCGCACGACCAGGGTGGTGTGGCCACCCGAGTCGTTAGGCGCAGACCTCAACATTGACGACTTCGTCCTCCGGCCACGGGGCCTCACGACACCCTCGTTGATAAGCCCGGGGCTGATACTCCCCATTGCGGCAGCCCTTTCCTTCTCGGTGCTGATTGCTTTCCTAATGTTCGAGTTCCGCCATGTCATCTCAGAGCTTGGGCGGTGGGGATACGTCGGCGTATTTTTTATAGAGATGGCTAACAGCGCGACCATAATGTTCCCGACGCCGGGGCAGGCGTACACCTTCGCCCTGGGGGTCACGCTCAACCCCCTTATGATTGGCCTCATCGGCGGCATAGGCTCTGCTTTAGGGGAGCTGACCGGCTACGCCGTGGGCGCCAAAACAGGCCAGCGATTCAGAGGCGGCCGTCTCTTTGCAAAGCTCCAGAAATTCACATTGCGCTGGGGAGGCCTTTCCCTCTTCGTATTCGCTACAATCCCCGGCCCTTTTGAGGTGGCTGGTCTATGGGCCGGCACCGTCAGGTACCCCATTGCGCGTTTCTTTGTATTCGTCGCGATGGGCAAGATACTGAAAGTCACAGCCTTCGCGTTGGCCGGCTACTACAGCATGGGCTGGCTGTTCGGCGGCAGCTAGACCCTCCACCGCCGACCGCCCGGCATCCGGCCCAAGGCTGACTCAACCAGGTTATGCACCGATGTGGCCTCCGTAAAAGGGAGTGTGTTAGCATATTGCTCCGTAACCACCTCCCTAGAAGGACGCCATGCCTGATATCGTCGTCGCATTTGGACTTATCGCGACTGTATTGATCTTGACGGCCCTGGCATCGGGCCTGATAGAGCGCTCGGTGCTGTCCTTTCCATTCCTCTTCATCGCCCTGGGCTTCGCATTGGGAGAGCGCGGCGTCGGGCTTCTGGTGCTGGGACCGCACAGCGCCATCCTGGAGGTCGTCGCCACACTGACGCTGGCCCTGGTGCTCTTTCTGGACGCCGTCAAGCTACAGGTTGACGAGCTGGGCAAACGATGGCTCATCCCGTTTCTGATACTTGTGCCGGGCACCGTGCTCATAATCATCCTGGGGTCGCTGCCGTTGGCGTTGCTGTTAGGCTTCGGCTGGGTGATGGCGTTCATTGGCGGGGCTCTGCTGGCCTCCACCGATCCAGTGGTGTTGAGGGATATTCTCCGTGACAAACGTATCCCACGGCCTGTACGACAGGTGCTCAAGCTGGAAGGCGGGATGAACGACCTGGTGGTCTTGCCCGTCGTCCTGGTCTTGATCGCCGTGTCCACGGCTCAGGTGGGCGGGCTGGGACAATGGGTGCCCTTCCTGACCAAGCTGCTGGTTCTGGGCCCGGCAGTGGGAGCGGCCATAGGCTTTGCCGGCGCATGGTGCATGTCTCGCGTGGACGCGCACATGGGCATTCGACTGGAGCATCAGGCCCTGTACGGCATCGGGCTTGTGCTGGCTTCGTATGCCTCGGCCACAATCCTCGGTGGAGACGGCTTCCTGGGGGCCTTCTTCGCTGGACTGGCGGTCGTAGTGCTGAACCAGAAGCTCTGCCGCTGCTTCCTTGATTACGGCGAGGTTACCTCCGAGATGATGATGATGATGGCCTTCGTCCTGTTCGGGGCCGTGCTGTCCGGCATAATCGACACTGTGCCGCTACTGCCCGCCTTGGGCCTGGCTGCGCTGGTGATCTTCGTAATCAGGCCGGTTGTCATCAACCTGGTGCTGGCCAGGGCGAAGATGAGCTGGGAGGCCCGTGCCTTCGTGAGCTGGTTCGGCCCAAGGGGACTGAATTCGCTGCTACTGGCGTTGCTGGTGGTCGAGGCGTCGGTGCCGGGCGCGGAGTTACTGCTGGCCACGGTGGGAATCGTCGTGCTGGCCTCCGTTGTGATACACGGGGCCTCCGCTTCTCCCATAGCCGCGTGGTACAGCCGCAAGGCCTCCGAGGAAACACTTGTGGAGGAGCGCGAGAGCACAGTGGCGGGCCTCTTCAGACCGGAAGACCGTGAGGTGCCTCGCGTTACGGCGGAGGAGCTCGACCGCATGCTTTCCAGTCCGGAGCCCCCTATTGTCCTCGACGTGCGCTCCAGATCGACGTACGAGCACGACGACGCCGAGATTCCCGGCAGCGTGCGGGTATTGCCTGATCAGGCCCTCGATTGGATCGCGGACGAGTTGCCCAAGGGTCTCACCAGCAGGCAGGTAGTCGCATACTGCACCTGACCCGATGAGGCCACCAGCGCCCGTGTGGCGCAACAGCTTTTGGCCGCAGGCGTGAATGCGACCGCTCTGGAGGGCGGATTCAACGCCTGGCGAGTCAAGTACCCGGTCAAACCTCTGCCCATGGCAGCCTAGGCGCTCTCGGTCGAAATCTCGCCATACACACGCTATACCGCACCTGACGAATAATGGTATTTGGGTGTAGAATTGGGTATGCAAAACGTCTGCGGAGGCCTCCCCACTGCCTGAATTCAAGATAATCTCGGATTTTGTTCCCACCGGCGACCAGCCCCAAGCCATCGAGAAGGCCGTCGAGGGGATAAACAAGGGATTGATTCACCAGACGTTGCTGGGCGTGACCGGCAGCGGCAAGACATTCACCATGGCCTGCATCGTCGAGAAGGTGCAGCGTCCCACGCTGGTCCTGGTGCACAACAAGACCCTGGCGGGCCAGCTTGCCACCGAGTTTAAGGAGTTCTTCCCCAACAACGCGGTGGAATACTTCGTTAGCTATTACAATTACTACCAGCCCGAGGCGTACGTCCCCCGCAGCGACACCTACATCGAGAAGGACGCCGACATCAATGAGGAGCTGGACAAGCTTCGTCACGCCGCTACTCGCGGCCTATTGACACGGCGAGACGTACTCATAGTGGCATCTGTCTCCTGCATATTCGGCCTTGGCTCACCCGAGGAGTACCAGAGTTTCGTCGCCTACATTCGCAAGGGCGAGCAGCGCAACCGCAATCGCCTGGTGCGCCAGCTTGTGGACATGCAATACGAGCGCAACGACATGGATTTCTCCAGAGGCAAGTTCCGCATACGCGGCGATACAATGGAGATCCTTCCTGCTTACGAAGATATAGGCATCCGCATCGAGTTCTGGGGCGACCAGGTGGACCGCATCATGGTGGTGGACCCTCTCACTGGAGAGGTGCTGGGCGAGCGCGACGACATAGAAATCTACCCCGCCAAGCACTTCGTGACCTCGCAGGAGAAGATGGACCTGGCGATGCAGGACATCGAGGAGGAGTTGGAGGAACGGATCGCCTACTTCAAACGCGAGGGCAAGCCGCTGGAGGCCGAGCGTATCGAGTCTCGCACCCGCTACGACTTGGAGATGATGCGCGAGACGGGCTACTGCGGGGGCGTGGAGAACTACTCGCGTCACCTGGCCCGGCGCGAGGCCGGCAGCTCCCCCTACACGCTGCTGGACTACTTCCCCGAGGACTACCTGCTCTTCGTCGACGAGTCCCACATGACGCTGCCCCAGGTGCGCGGCATGTACTTGGGCGACCGGTCCCGAAAGGAAACCCTGGTGGAATTCGGCTTCCGTCTGCCGTCGGCGATGGACAACCGTCCGCTGAATTTCGGCGAGTTCGAGGAGCGTGTCAATCAGGCCGTATACGTCTCCGCGACGCCCGGGCCGTACGAATACGAGCACTCCCAGGCGACCATCGAGCAGCTGATCAGGCCCACGGGGCTTATCGATCCCCTTATCGAGGTAAAGCCGACCAAGGGCCAGATCGACGACCTGCTTTACCAGATACGGCTCCGGGTAGATAAGGGCCAGCGGTGCCTGGTAACGACGCTAACCAAGCGTATGGCCGAAGAGCTGGCCGATTACCTGCGAGAGATGGGGATTAAAGTCCACTACCTGCATTCCGAGATCGATACGCTGGAGCGCAGCGAGATACTTCGGGACCTGCGTCTGGGCGTGTATGACGTCATAGTCGGCATTAACCTGCTGAGGGAAGGCCTGGACCTGCCGGAGGTAAGCCTGGTTGCCATACTGGACGCCGATAAAGAAGGATACCTCAGGTCTACGACCGCTCTAACCCAGACCGTGGGCCGCGCATCACGCCACGTCGAAGGTCACGTGATAATGTACGCCGACGTGGTCACCGACTCCATGAAACGCACCATCGACGAGACAGAGCGGCGGAGGGACATCCAGGAGGCCCACAACCGGGAAAACGGCATTACGCCGCAGGGAATCCAAAAGGCAGTCCACGACATAACCGAGCGCGTGAAGGCCGTCGCCGAGACCAGAACGCCCTACATCACGCAGGATGACCTGCCCAAGGACGACATCCTGCGACTTATCAAGGACCTGGAGTCGCAGATGAAGACCGCGGCCCGGAACCTGGAGTTCGAGAAGGCGTCACTTCTGAGGGACCAGATAATAGACCTTCGCAAGGTAGTCGTTGACTGACGGCGGTTCTTCGACGTTATGATTGAAATGAACATTGCCAGGCGAGTGGAGCGGAGGACGGGGTTGTTGGGGGCTTGGGCCACAAGCCTGGCGCTGCTTTTTACTCTCGCGGCCACTGGCTGCGCCACGACGAATCTTTCAGGCAGCGCCCTTCTTCCGGACGGCATCGAGGATGCAAAGGTGCCGCGAGTGGAGTCCAGAGGGTACCTTTACTTCAATCCAGGGGCGCCCGTCGTTGTGACCGGCAGCCTTTTCAATGTCAGTCTTCCCGCTGAAGGCTCGTTAGACGAATCAGGGAACTCGATTTCCCTGGACCATGCCACATTGATACTCGGCGCCACCACTGAAAATGTCGGAGCGTCACTGAATTTCGTGTCCGCGCAGGATAGTCAGGCGGCCTTGGAGCTGGTTTCCGACGCACTGGATAGCGGGAATGTGCGGGGCCACAGGCTGGACGAGCAGTTGTTCCTTGCCACCGGCGATCAGCAGTGGCGGGAAGCCGTAACTGGCGCATACAATAGTGGAGACCTGGTCTCGGTAAAGGAAGGCTTTCCAACTACGTGGGCGTTGCTCAACCATCTGCCCGCGTCGCCACCCTCGAAGCCGGTGATGGCCGGTGTTCTCCATCTGGATGCCAATCTGCTGCAATCTCTCATGGCCAGCGTGGACGTGGAAGCCGAAGGGATAGGCAACGCCTTTGGGCTGGTGCGGGTAGAGTCCATGGCCTTCGCCGTGTACACCGACGATCCCCTCCGCATGAGCACCGAATTGAACTATGAACGGTTGGTGGAATCCGGCTCGGGAATTCTGCTGGTCAGCCAGTCAAGTTATCCGGGCCCCATTGTCTCGTTCATGCTGGGCGTTATGTCAGAGCGCACGGACCTGGAGCTAATCGAGCTGGGAACAACCAACGCCAGGTACCGCAGGGTCGAGGGCCTGCATTTGATCATCAAAAACCGGGGCAGTCTGCTCTTCGCTGCAATAGCGACCACCAGACAAGATGCTGAAGAGCTCATGCTCAGCGCCCTGTTTGGCTAGGTCTCCGGCCTCTGACTGGCTAAACCTGAGCACATCCCGATAAAAATCGCATACCATGCTATATATAAAGCAAATTGACACTCATTTTCACCCCAGGTACAATGAATTTGAACTGGTTAAGTAACTGAGTGAACTGGAGGACCTTTCATGGCTGAAACCGCCGCGTTGACGTTGGATGATGTCTACGAAGCCCTGCGAGACGTATACGACCCGGAAATACCCATCAATGTTGTAGACCTGGGGCTGATTTACGATGTTAAAGTCGAAGACTCAAACGTCGACATCAGGATGACCCTTACCTTCGCAGGCTGCGGCATGGGCCCGTACATAGCCCAGCAGGCCGAGTGGAGACTGGCGGAGCTTGATAACATCGACGACATAAACGTCGAGATGGTGTTTGAACCTCCGTGGACTCCCGACATGATCACGGAAGAGGGCAAGAAACAACTGGGCCTCGACTAAGCCGTTCCTCAACCGCCGGTTGACTCTTGGCCTACGCCGGCCCTGCCAATTGATTCCCGTAACCTGACCGCCTATAACGAATAGGAGCCCAGGAGAACGCTTTATGACAATTAACCCACAGCAGGCCGCGCAAGCCCGCGCCCGAATTGAGGGCATGAAGAAGCAGTTCGAGCAAAAGCGGCAGGTAACGGACTCCCTGGCTAACATCAAGAACAAGGTCGGTGTTTACAGCGGTAAAGGCGGCGTAGGCAAGACCACCGTGGCGGTCAACATAGCCTGCACACTGGCCCATGAAGGGGCCTCCGTCGGCATCCTTGACGTGGACATCGACTGCCCCAACGTCGTGAGGGCGATGAAGGTCTCCGAGCACCCGCTGGTGGGCGAGGACAAACGTATGCTGCCGGCGGAGCGATTCGGCGTTAAGGTCATGTCCATGGGCTTCTTCCAGCAGAACGAGGACGAGGCTATCATCTGGCGCGGCCCGATGGTACACAACGCCATCAACCAGCTACTGCAGTCTACAGAGTGGGGCAAGCTGGACTACCTGATCGTCGACCTGCCGCCAGGCACCTCCGACGCACCGCTGACCGTCATGCAGGTGCTGGACTTGGACGGCTTCGTTGTGGTAACCACGCCGCAGGAGCTGGCCAAGATAGATGCAAAGCGGTCAATCAACATGATCCGCAAGCTTAACGTCAACGTGCTGGGGGTCGTCGAGAACCTGTCCGGTGAGGTATTCGGGACCGGCGCAGGCGAGGAGTTGGCGTCCGAGATGGGGCTGCGATTCCTGGGCAAGCTGGAGCTTCGGTCAGACTACCGGGATACATCCAGGCCGACGGTGCTCATTAGCAACGAAGTCTTGGAGGAGTATCGGGCGGTGGTAAGCAATGTGTTGTCCGCACTGGAGGAGGCCGTTGGCGCCGAGGCAGACTAGCTCTCCCTACTGAACCGTACGCCTGACTCAAGCAAGCTGGCAAGAACGGCAGACTTTATCTCTGCCGTTCTCTTTTTCCCGGACGTCGCGCCGGTCCGGTGCGGCGCGAAAATCCGCGCCCCGAAGCGCGAGTGGGCCGCTCTAGCCTGTCAAACGCAAGGACAAACGCAACTCCCAACCGGCAATTGACATTGCCTTCACCCGATCATATAGTCTGCCCTATCCAGGACCGGCGCACCTTTAAGCACGCTGAGGTCCGTGGGAGACTACCCAACCGGCCATGGAAGAACGCTACCAGGTAATCATAGTCGGAGGCGGACCCGTAGGAGTGGCGCTTGCCGTAGCCTTGGGGCTTCGCGGCGTGTCCTGCGCGTTAGTCGAGCGTTACCTGACCCCCCAGCGAATCCCCAAAGGCCAGAACCTGTCGCAGCGCAGCATGGAAAACTTCTACTTCTGGGGGGTTGCCGACGATGTCCGGGCAGCCCGCATCCTGCCGGCCGACTTCCCCATAGGCGGCATCACGGCGTACGGAGACCTATCCAGCGACTACTGGTTCGCCCCGGCGGGCCGGGAGTCGGTCGGGCCATTTTATTTCCAGACCAACGAACGGCTGCCGCAGTACCAGACAGAGGAGGTGCTTCGCCGCAGGATGGGTGACTTTCCCAACGTGACAAGCCTGTTCGGTTGGACTGCCGATGACGTGGAGCAAGGCGATGATGGCGTGCAGGTCGTCGTGTCCAGGCCCTCATCCGAACAGGGCGACGCTGAAAAACAGGTGCTGAAGGCCGATTACGTGGTGGGCTGCGACGGCTCGCGTTCCACCGTTCGAGAGCAAATGAAGATCGCAAGAGAGGGGACAGACCTTGACCAGCGCATGGTGTTGACCGTGTTCAGGTCCAGGGAGCTTCAGGAGGGCTTGAAACGATTTCCCGACCGCACGACGTTTCGGGTGCTCCACCCGGAGCAACAAGGGGTGTGGCAGTTCTTCGGACGGATCGACGTCGAAGAGGGGTGGTTCTTTCACGGCCCGGTGCCTCCGGAGGCGACCTTAGAAAACATCGATTTTCACGGCTTGATGGAACGGGCGGCCGGATTTTCGTTCAGCTGCACCTTCGACCACATAGGGTTCTGGGACCTGCGGGTCGAGGTGGCCAAGACTTATCGCCAGGGACGCGCCTTCGTCGCGGGAGACGCCGCCCACAGCCACCCGCCCTACGGCGCGTTTGGGCTCAACTCAGGTCTGGACGACGTGGCCAACCTGTCGTGGAAGCTGGCCGCGGTGCTCGAGGGCTGGGGAGGCGAGGCCCTGCTGGACTCCTACAGCGAGGAGCGAAGGCCCATATTTTGGGAGACTGGGGAGGATGTGATCGCCGGCGGCGTGATGGAAGACAGGGCTTTCCTGAGCAGCCACAGCCCGGACCGCGGTCAGAAAGAATTTCTGGAAGGTTGGAAGGCATTGCAGGAGCGGGAGAGCCTCCGGTACAGCGCCTATGAGCCGCACTACGACGGTTCCGCAGTGGTAATCGGCGCGCCTGGCACGTCTTCAGGCATCCACGGACGGCATACCTTGAAAGCCCAACCGGGTCATCACCTGGCGCCACAGATGCTGTCATCGGGGCGCAACGTCTTCGAGGAGCTGGGGCAAGGTCTCACGTTGCTGGCTTTCGACGCCGAAGACCAAGCGGTCGAGCCATTTCAGCGGATATCGAGGTCGATGGGAGTGCCCTTAACGGTAATTAAGGACACTTTTGAAGGGGAACGAAAGGCCTACGAGTCTCGCCTGGTCCTGGTGCGGCCCGACCAGTTCGTGGCCTGGTCCGGCAACCAACAGCCTGGCGGTGTTGAGGAGATCCTACGAAAGGTGACAGGCCGCTGAAACTGCCGGCCGGGAATTGATGGGCGGGATTTACTGGACCGTCGGTACAGAGCGCCTTAGCACAGCGTTCACCCTGACGATGAGCTCCTTGATGCCGAAGGGCTTCACCAGGTAGTCATCAGCCCCGGCCTCCAGAAGACCGCGTATGATGTCCTCGGTGGTGCCCTGCCCTGTGACGATTATCACGGGGCACTCGGATATCTTCCGAACGCGCTCCAGGGCCTCCCAGCCATCCATCTTGGGCATGAGCAGGTCCAGCAGCACGAGATCGGGGTTGATCTCGTCGAACACCTCGATGCCCTCCGCGCCGTTGGACGCCGTGGACGTGGTGTAGCCCTCAATCTCCAACGCCTCGCTGAAAAGGTCTCTCAGAGAGTTGTCGTCTTCGACTATGAGGATGTGTGGACCCGTTCCGTTATTCATCATAAGCTCACTCTACAGTTAAACATCTACCGGCCTAAACTAACTATATTTCGAGGCAATTTCTTGGTCAACGCCTGCATCCGAAGCATTTCTACCGCATATCGCCGACCGACGGCATTTGACCGCCAATTACGCTGCAAATACAATTCATGGCATTGAATTTCAGGCCCCAGCAATCCACAGACAAACCACAGGAGGAAAACGTGATTTACCGTCTCTACACAGGTGAAGATGGACAGTCTCACATGGAAGAAAACTACCAGCCGCCCAAAATGGAGAACGCCACAGGGCTAACGTGGCGCCGACACGAGTCCGGCGACTTTATAGACTGGCACCTGGCGCCCAGGAAGCAGTACCTTATAACGCTATCTGGGCAGGTGGAAATCGGCCTTGGGGACGGCACTGTTTACACCTTGGGCGCTGGGGACGCAATGCTGGCCGAGGACCTGACCGGCCAGGGCCACACCACCAGGGCAGTGGGGCCGGAACCTCGGATTTCCGTTGCGATACCCATCGATTGACCAACCTTGAAGCCCTACGTCAGGCCGTTCAGACACTTTCGTCGTTTGACGGTTAGTAACCGCTGAATTATACTTCCGGTAATCGCAAAACCTCGTCGACATCCGGCGTCAAACGCCGGCGTCGACTGCACTTGAACCGCAATCTAATCAGCGCCAGGAGATATCAAATCAGTGAGCTACGAAAACATTGTGGTAACCCGGGACGAGGGAGTAGGGACCATCCGCCTGAACCGTCCCAAGGTGCTCAACGCACTGAGCCGAAGCCTCTATCGGGAGGTCGACACGGCAATAGGGGAGCTTGAAGCCGACGACGAGATAAAAGTCCTGGTCTTTACCGGGACAGGGGACAGGGCCTTCTCCGCCGGCGCCGACATTCACGAGCAGGTCCGGGACGCGGAGAACCCGCCACCGCCGGACCCTCGGCGTCCGGAGCAGGCATGGCACGTGGCCTCCTGCACAAAGCCCACTGTTGCCGCCCTCAACGGCCTGTGCTACGGCGGCGGCGCCGTGATGGCGTCCAGCTTCGACATCAGAGTAGGCTGCGAACGCACAAGCTTCAGGTTTCTGGCGGCTTCCTACGGCAGGGTGAACTCCACCTGGAGCCTGCCCATGCAGGTCGGGTGGCCGATGGCGAAGGAGCTGCTGTTCACCGCCCGCGTTGTGGAGGCCGAAGAGGCCCATCGCATAGGCCTGCTCAACCACCTGGTCTCCACCGACGAGCTGATGCCCAAAGCGATGGAGATAGCCCGGCAGATCGTCGGCAACGACTCCCGTATGGTCCAGGGCATCAAGGAACTCTTGATGGACGACGTGGGAGCTTCATGGCGAGGCATGTACGACAACGAGGCCAATGCGCGAATGGGCAAGCTTAGCCCCACATCTGTGGAGGAAGGCTTCAAGGAATTCTTGGACAGGAAGGGTCGGAGGTAAATTAATGACAAGCAATGGGAACATGAACGGTCCCCTGGAGGGCATACGGGTACTGGACCTGGGCCGCTACCAGGCGGGGCCGCGTTGCGCATTGATGTTTGCCCGCATGGGCGCAGAGGTAATCAAAATAGAGTCCACCACCGGTGACGAGAGCCGGCAGAACGGCCCCCGCGTCCGTGGCCAGAGCGCATACTGGGTGCAGTACAACAGTGGCAAGAAGAGCCTGGCCATCAACATGCGGACCGAAAAAGGCAAAGAGGTCCTGCGGGAGCTGGTGAAGGTCTCCGACATCCTGCTGCAAAACTTCCGGCCCGGTACCATCGACATCATGGGCTTCGGCTACGACGTGCTAAAAGAGCTGAACCCCAAGATAATCATGATTAACGTATCCGCCTATGGCCAGTACGGTCCCAACAAGGAAAAGGTCGGCTTCGACCCCATCGGGCAGGCCATGGGCGGCCTCATGAGCCTGACCGGATACGATGGTCTGCCGCCAATCAAGACCTACTTCCCGTTGATCGACCGAATCACCGCGCTGCACGCCTGCATTGGCGCTCTGGCCGCGCTGCGTGAGCGCGAGATATCCGGCCAGGGACAGGCCCTGGAGGTCTGCCTGGCAGACACGGGATTCACCGTCAACGAAATACCTATATCGGCATACCTGGGAGACGGCACGATTACGAATCGTGACCCCCAGGGCGGCGGCACCGGCATAGTCGGCGGCATGTATGAAACGGCAGACGGCTACATGATATTGGCGGCCGGCAACGATGCCATGTGGCAGAGGATGTGCGAGGCTCTGAAGAAGCCTGCGTGGGCCTCCGACGAGCGCTTCAAGACGCGAGCCCAGCGACAGGCCAACGGACATATCCTGGAAGAAGAGATGGCCGCCTGGTTCAAGGAGCGCAACACCAAGGAAATCATCGACTACCTTTCCAGCTTCAGCATCCCCTGCGCGCCCGTTCACAGCACCGAGCAGGCGGCAAAGGAGCCGCAACTTCACGAGCGGGAGATCATGATGGAGGTGCCCGACCCTGTAGCCGGCACCATGTGGGTCACCGGCAAGATGATCAAGTTCGACCGCACGCCTATGGTGGTGGGCTCAGCCCCTACAGTAGGACAGCACACAAGGGAGATTCTGCAGGAGCTTCTGGACTACACGGACGCGGAGGTCGACGCTATGGTGGATGACAAGGTGGTCTCGGCTGGTCCCGACTCCGTCGAGGTCCGATGACTCGCGACTCCTGTCGGAGATGCTCGATAGGATCGGCGCCAACCCAAACGAGGCGAACGGCATGAGCGAAGACGTTTTCATCGTCGAGCAGACAGGGCACATAGCCACCTTTACGATAAACAGGCCCGACAAGCGCAACGCCCTGAATCCCGAGATTCACGCGGCGCTAGTCCGGGAAATCGACCGCATGGCTGAGGAGGGCACCGTTCGGTGTCTGATAATCAAGGGACAGGGCGACAAGGCCTTCTCCGCGGGCGACGACCTCAAGCGGGAGCCTGGCGACCCCGGTCCGCAACCCGATCCCAACAGGCCGGAGTCCCTGCAGTGGCCACGGCGCGTGTCCCGCGAGGCAATTTTCGATGCTCCGTTCCCGGTCGTGGCCATGATTCAGGGCTACTGCGTCGGCGGCGGGCTGGCGCTGGCCACCGAGTGTGATATTCGCATCGCAGGCAAGGGCAGCCAGTTGGGCATACCGCCATCCAGGCTCGGCATAATCTACGACTTCGAGCGCATTCAGGTCTTCATCGACCTTATTGGCCCGTCGTTCACGAAGGAGCTGTTCTGCTCCGGACGCCGCGTAAGCGCTGAGCGTGCGTTGGACATGGGCCTGGTAAACGAGGTCGTCGAGCCCGACGAGCTGGAAGCGGCGGCATACGGACTGGCGGAGGAGTTCGCCATCACCGCGCCGCTGTCCCTCAAGGGCCACAAGGCTTTGGTGAACACGCTGGTGCAGAGACGCAACGAAGGCTCGGCGCTGACGGCGGCGGACATCGAGGCTATGCGAGAGGCACAAAGCATCGCAAGGGCCAGCGAAGACGCGCGGGAGGGCCGCGTCGCATTCAGCGAGAAACGTACGCCGGTCTTCAAGGGGCGTTGACGAGCGCGTTCCGATGAAAAACCACGTATGGATGGCCAACTGGCCACGACCCTTCGGGTTCCGTTCGTGGTGAGCGTGTCGGACCACGGGCATCCCGTTCAGCAGTTGCCGAGAAGGCGCGGGCGCACGTGTAACGAAATACGTTTGTGGTGTCCGACTCCTTAACCGAAATATCTTCGGACTCCGATTCTTGAGAGAGTGCCGATCATATCGAGCACCGTCGTCGGCCGCGGCGGACTCGGACCTGTCGACCCAACCTAATCCAACGACCGCCAATATCGAGGCGAAGATATGCAAATCATAACCAACGAGCCCGGCGATTTCTCCTACGTCATCGGGCCTTACAAAGCGCCAGTCGCCACCGTGCAGCCGGGCGAGACGGTAATCGTCGAGACACTGGACGCCTTCGAGAACCGAATAGACTCGCCTGACGCGGACATCACGAAGATAATCACGCTGCCCTACGTGAACCCGCTTACAGGGCCCATCTACATCGATGGCGCGGAAAAAGGCGACACCCTCACCGTGGCTATACAGTCAATCGAGGTAACGCGGGACTACGGCGTAAGCTGTCTCATACCCGAGTTCGGCGGCCTGTGCGGCACCGTGTTCACCCGCACCCTGAACCCTTCGCTGCCTCCCCGCGTCATGCTTCATCCCATAGCCAACAACGAGGTGACATTCTCACAAGACCTGGACATCGCGCCGATACCCTTGGAGCCCTTTTACGGCACCATCGGCACTGCGCCCGAGGTGGAGGCCATCTCGTCGCTGACGCCGGGTTTCCACGGGGGCAACATGGACGCAGCAGACGTTTGTCCCGGCAACACCATCCACCTGCCGGTCAACGTACCGGGGGCGCTGCTGTACATAGGCGACGGCCACGCGGCCCAGGGAGATGGGGAGGTCTGCGGCGTCGCCACCGAGATACCGACCCGGGGAACACTGACCATCGGCCTAATCAAGCGCCATGTCGTCGCCACGCCCAGGGTGGAGTCCGACGAGTTCCTGATGACCATCGGCAGCGCCAGGCCCATGGAGGACGCCGCCAGAATAGCCTTTTACGAGCTGGTCATGTGGCTGGAGACCGAGTACGGCATAGAACGGCTGACGGCATACCAGCTCTGCTCCCAGGTCGCCAGAGTGCGCCTGGCCAACATGGTGGACGTCCAGTATTCGGTCGTGGCCAAGTTCCCCAAACGCTACCTCCCCAGAAGCTAACGTATGACAACCACCGAGATGCCCGAGCCCAGCGACCGTCACGTAATTGCCGGTGGCGCTCGCCTCAACTACTTCGATTGGGGCAATCCCGATGGCCAGGCCTTGGTCATTCTGCATGGGATACAAGACTGCGCCCGATCGTGGGACACCTTCGCGGCCAACATGCGGGATTACTACCACGTCATCGCCTTGGACAGCAGGGGTCACGGCGATAGCGCCTGGTTGGAGCCCGACAGGTACACCTTCCGCGACTACGTTAGCGACATCGCGGCATTGGTGAATTCGCTGGGGCTTCGGCGCATCGTCCTGATGGGCCATTCCGCGGGGGCGCGTTACGCCTTCGTTTACGCCGGAGAGCACCCCGACGTAGTTGAGTCGCTGATCGTCGTAGACATAGACCCAGACTCAGTCAACACTGTTTTACAGGGCATGTTAGAGCGCTACGAAACGGAGCCGGACGAGTGGGGCTCCATAGAGGCCGTGGTAGAGAGGCTGCGGAGCCGGCAGCCACAGTCGTCGGATGAGATGCTGCGACTGCAAGCCGAGGTCATGACCAGGGACTCTGGCGGCGGCAAGCGCGTATGGAAGCGGGACCGGGCTATTCTCAAGGCGTACCAGCGGCCCGGCCTCTGGAAGGAATGGTCAAGGATAGCTGCCCCGACACTGATAGTCCGTGGGCGTCAGAGCAACCTGCTAACGCATGAGACCGCCGTGAAAATGCGAGAGGCGCTGCCTAAGACAAAGTTGGCCGAATTGGAAGGCGGCGGCCACTGGTTTTACCAGGAGTTCCCGGGGGCCTTCGAGGCTACGGTGCGCTGGTTTCTGGAGGGTCAGGACTAAGCTCGCCGAAGTCGCCGGCGACAATTTCCTTCGCGCGCTTCAGGTCCGCTTCCTGCACGAACAGCCGGTGGTGAATGAATTGCGTAACGCCAAGAGCGCCGTAGCCCCCGCCCATAGGCTGTATCACCGCCGGTATTCCGTTGCCCTCCAGAATCTGCGCCATCATCTGCGCTTCCATCTCGTTGGGGTACGTTTCCAGAGGGACTACCTTATGCCTGTCAGCCATTCAGACCTCTCGCCATCGGGAAGCCGCTAGCGTCCTTTGTAGACCGGTTGTCGTTTCTCAACGAAGGCACGGACGCCCTCCTTATGGTCTGAGGTGCTTCGGGCTATGTTCTGGGCAGGGCCGGCCAGCAGCAGGCTCTCCTCCAGGTTCTTGAACAGCGACTCCTGAATGAGCTTCTTGGTGAGAGCCATCGAATACGTCGGGCCATTCGCCAACCGAGTCGCCAGCTCCATGGTCGCTGCCATGAGCTCCGAGTGCGGCACAACCTTGCTGACCATCCCCAACCGGTAGGCCTCCCGCGCCTCGATTGCGTCCCCCGTGTACTGCAGCAAAAAGGTATTGCTCAGGCCGATCATCCTGGGAAGCTGCCAGCAAGAACCGTCCGCGGGAATCAGGCCCCTGCGTATGAACGTCTCGGAAAACCGCGCGGTCTCGGATGCGATGCGTATGTCGCACGAGAGCGCGATGCCCATGCCCAGACCCATAGCGTACCCGTTTACCGCGGCGATTGAAGGCTTTTGCAGGTTATGCAGACGCAACGGCACAAACCTGACGCCGTCCATGTAAGACTCGCCCGAGGCCATAGTGTCCCACTGCTGCTGCAGGTTGTCCCACGGCGTCACGCCCTCCGGCACCGACGTATCGCCACGCGCTTCGTTGGCCTCGTTCATGCGCTTGACGTTGGCGCCTGAGCAAAACGCCGGGTCACGCCCTGTGAGCACCAGCGCCCGCAAATCCGCTTCTGCCTCCAACCGCTCCAGCTCCTGATTTAGCTCGCCGGCCATCTCGTCGCCGATGGCGTTGCGTGTGGGTTGGTCGTCCAGCGTAACAATCAGAACGCCGCCCTCCACGGCCGCATCTATGAACTGGTACGCCATGACACTCCCCCGCTTACGGGCCCTGCTCAAGGATATGGTCGCTGAACAAGACGCGCCAAATTAAACGACTTTAGACTTGAGGCACTCGAAGAACTGCTTCATCAACAATTTAGAGGCGTTTCCCATGAGGCGCTGACCTACCCTGGCCACGATTCCCGTAACCCTGGCGTCGCCAACGACGTTGACCAGCGTCCCGCCGCCTTCTGCGTCCGAAAAGGTCAATAATCCCTCACCCTTGACACCACCGCCGGCGCCTCGACCCTCGACAATCATCTTGTAGGACTCCATCTCGATTCTGTCCGCCACCTCCACCTTGCCCGTGTACATACCGGACACGGCTGCTACACCCACCCGCATTACCACCTTGTATGAGTCCGGGCCGACCTCCTCGAACTTCTGGCAACCCGGAATGCAGGCGGCCAAGACCTCGGGCGACAGCAGCGACTCCCACACCTTTGCTTTGGGCGCGTCGAACGTGAAAACGCCTTCAACCTTCAATGGCCTTTACTCCAAAACTCGCATTTAGGCTGTAGTGGGAGTCATCGCTTCCCGGTGCCGGAGGGACTCCACCTGCCCGCGGCGCGGCGTCATTTTACCCCTCAGCCGCTGCGGTCCGGCAACCGCAATAAGCCTACCATAGGTGGCTTTGGCGCGCCAATTGCCCGGCGGTTTCACCAGATATGCGATGCGATATGCCGATTATCGGACGGCGGTAGCCCGACAAGGTTTTTACTGGTATAATCCTGCTGTTTTTGGCGCGGATACCGAATAAACGAGTCATTTTCCTCTGGAGGATTCACCTCATGGGCATAACTATAACGGTCGAAGTAAATGGCGAATCACACACCAACGACGTGGAGCCCCGCATTCTGCTAACCAGCTACTTGCGCGAGGAGCTCAATCTTACCGGCACACACGTGGGATGCGACACCAGCAACTGTGGGGCATGCACCATCATTCTGGACGGCAAAGCTGTGAAGTCGTGCACTGTTCTCGCCGTCAGGGCGGACGGCGCCAAGGTGATCACCATTGAGGGCCTGGCCAAGAAGAACGGTGACCTTCACCCATTGCAAGACGCGTTCTGGGAGAAGCACGGACTCCAGTGCGGATTTTGCACGCCCGGCATGATTATGTCCGCCTACGAGCTGCTCGGGAACAATCCCAACCCGACGGAAGAGGACATCCGCGAAGGAATGTCGGGCAACCTCTGCCGCTGCACCGGGTACCACAATATCGTCAAAGCCATCGAGTACGCCGCCGAAAAGATGTGATTTGCGGGCTCCAGGCCGAGGGCTTTCTTAATAACGCTAATGCCAATTGACGTTTTAAGTCGGTCTGGC
Organism: Chloroflexota bacterium; assembly: GCA_022572805.1. Classification (GTDB taxonomy): domain Bacteria; phylum Chloroflexota; class Dehalococcoidia; order Lucifugimonadales; family JADFKI01; genus Casp-Chloro-G4. The sequence continues at coordinate 2,113 of JACZVF010000013.1, read as the reverse complement.
GAAACGGAGTGAACATAGGTACGGTTCACCAATTTTGGTGGCTAAAACTTATCACTTCCGCCAGACTAATCAAGAATAAAGGAGGGGGCATGATACCCGCGGCATTCGAATACCACGCACCCACAAGCGTCGCCGAAGCGGTCAGCCTGCTGGACAGGCACGGCGAAGGCGCAAAGATACTGGCCGGTGGGCACAGCCTTCTTCCGCTAATGAAGCTGCGCTTGGCCCAACCGGAGGTATTGATAGACCTGGCCAGGATCGGCGACCTCGCGTACATACGCCGGAACGGCGGGGGGCTCTCCATCGGCGCGATGACGACGTACACCGAGATCGAGTCGTCTTCGGATGTTCAGAGCGCCGCGCCCGCGCTTGGCGAAGCAGCCGGAATGGTGGCGGACAGACAGGTCCGCAACATGGGCACCATCGGCGGGTGCCTGGCTCACGCCGACCCCGCTGGAGACCTGCCGGCGATCATTTTGGCGCTGGGGGCCCAGATCTTGACCAGCTCGACCGGTCCCCACCGCACCATTCCAATAGACGATTTCTTCGTTGACCTCTTCACAACGGCCCTGGAGCACAACGAGATAATCAATGAGATTCAGATACCCGCTTTGCCCGCCGGAACGGGCACGGCCTACGCCAAGTTCGGCAACAAGGCCTCGCACTATGCCATCGTAGGCGTGGCCGCCGTCGTGACAGCCAGCGGGGGCACCTGCCAGAGCGTACGCATCGGCATCACCGGCGCAGGCCCCAAGGCAGTCCGGGCCACTGCGGCGGAGAGCGCGCTAACCGGCGCCGGCCTCGACGACGCCTCCATCAAGGCCGCTGCCCAACATGCGGGAGAGGGTATCGATTTCAACGAGGACGTGCACGCCTCAGCGGAATACCGAGCCCACCTAACAAAGCTGTATACCGAGCGCGTGCTGCTGCAGGCCGCGGCGAGAGCAGGCTAACACCAGTCAGATCTTGGCAGCTAACGGGCAATCGAAAGGGGGACGGCCGCATGGTCGTCCCCCTTGTCATTTCGACATCGAAGCCCGCGCGTTTTTACGTTGTGTCCAACGCACTGGCGATGGCGTCAACGTCGAGGTGCGCCTGCATGAGCTGGGCGAATCGCTCCAGCTTGGATGGATGGTCGAATCGGCTGCTTTCCATCAGGGTATTCAGGTTGTCCATCGTTTCCAGCGTTCCCTCCGAGACCAACACCAACGGCACCTCTTCCTGCTCCGCCTCGTACTGGACGTACTCGATTGGCTTGACGCCGTCGGTAAGGACTATGCACGCAGTAGTTCCAGCCGAGGCCAGCGCCGCCATCTGCATATCGGGGCGACCACCTCGAACAATAGCAGCGCGGTTGTCGTGAATCCCGAAGTAGATCTCGCCAGAGTCCAAGGTCCATCCACCCACCATCAGATATTCGACCAGACAGTCCTTGTCTCCGCTATCCCCCAGGAATTCCCCGCCAAGATGCCGGGCAAGCTGGTCCACGGAAACGCCCAACAGACGCCTGTCCTCCGGCAGCGCGCCCAGGCAGTTCATCCCCTCGCCAACCATGGCTTCCAGCAGCCCGGATCTCGATTCCGTGCCCTGATATTTAGTCACGCCGTTGATCACGTAACCCAGCATGCGGCCCTTAAAGACGTCCTGCCAGTGACGCAGTTCCGATGCCTTCCGCTCCGGGCTGTATCGAGATACAACCACTGCCTTGGCGTCCAGCGCCTCCGCCAGCTTTCCGGCGTCGGCAGATGAAATTTCGCTGGAGCCTTCAACGATAACGATGTCGTTGTCTTCGGCGGCGCTGTTGGCGGCGGTCTTTATCTGACCCAGGAGGTCGTCGGATAGTCGCGCAGGAGCCGTTGCAATGGGCCACCCATCTACCTCCGTGGACAGCAGGGCCTGATATATCGCGATGTCTGGGTCTTCGTCGGAGTTGCCCATGGGCTTGAAGATTGTGGCCCTTTTGCCTTGCATCGTAAGCAGGTGAGCCAGCCCGACGCAAAACGCGGTCTTTCCCGCGCCCCGCTCGTCGGACGTGACGTACAGCAGTGCCATCAATCCCTGCCTTTCCACGCAATTACCAGCTGATGAATGTTGAGCTTTCGGCGATGCCGGG
>JACZVF010000147.1 GCA_022572805.1 Chloroflexota bacterium | reverse complement strand
CACCAACGCCGCCAGGATGCCAATCACCGTGTGCATGCCCGTCCCGGAGTCGCCCACGCCGGCGCCAACCAACGCCGGAGGCCTGTCGTTGAATCCCGTGACGCTGAGGGCTCCGCTGGTGGCCTGGGCCACGGGCTCGAAGCACTTGTACTCGGCATAAGGCCCGAATGAGCCGAAGCCTTTCACGGAGGCGTAGATCAGGCGAGGGTTCAGCTTGCTCATCTCGTCGTAGCCGAAGCCCAGCCGGTCCATGGCGCCGGGGCCCCGGTTCTCCGCCAGGATGTCGGCATCTTTGACAAGCGTTCGGAATATCTCCTTGGCCCTGGGGTCCCGCAGGTTCAGCGTGGTGCTCTTCTTGTTGCTGTTCAGCACCAGGAAGAAGTAGCTGTCCAGGTCGGGGTCATCGCGCCGGAGGTAGCGTGCACGGTCACCGTAGCCGTCCGCCATCTCGATTTTGATGACCTCCGCGCCCAACCACGCCAGCACCTGGGTGCAGGATGGCCCGGCCTGGTCGTGGGTCATGTCGATAACGCGTATGCCTTCCAGGGCCTTTGTCATTATTCCTCCTATGAATCATTCGAGAGCGTTTGGTCCAAGACGCCCGGTCCTCACTTGAGGCATTGCCCTTCGACAGGCTCAGGGCGAACGGTACTCAAATCAACGTTCGCGGTGTCCGACTCAGAAATAGGAATATCTTCGGACTCCGCCGTAGCGGAGAGCTTGTCGAACCGCCGCTCCAAACTCCGCATATCGGACACGATATATTCAACTGTCCGCCACCACCGGGTTGCTCAGGGTGCCGATGCCTTCCACTTCCACCTCGACGGTGTCGCCGACTTCGAAGGGGAGCGCTCCAGGGCATCCGCTGGGTATGATGTCGCCGGGATACAGCGTCATGACCTCCGACACCCAGCTCACCACCTCGGCGACGCCCCACAGCATGTCGCTGGTGGAGCCTTCGAGCACGGTTTCGCCGTTGACGCGGCACGCAATTCCCAGGCTGTCCCCGTCCAGGTCCGTGACGATGTACGGCCCCATCGGACAGAAGGTATCGAAGTGCTTCCAGCGCAGGCTCATGCCCCGGCCAACGTCGTTGGTTTTCATCGCCATGGCGCTGACGTCGTTGACACAGGTGTAACCAAGCACGAAATCCAGCGCATCCTCCACACCGATGTGTCTGGCCTGCCTGCCGATGACGATGCCCACCTCTGCCTCGTGGACGACCCTGATGCACGAGCGGGGGTAGATGATGGCCTCGTGTGGGCCTATGACGGTGCCCGGCTGCTTCATGAAGATGCCGGGGCCGTCTCGACCGGCCTTCTCGCCGTAGTTTGCCGCCATGGCCGGGACCTTGTTGGCGTATGGGTCGATTGGCGCCAGGAGCTTCGCGTCGGAGAGCCTACACAGGACGTTTCCCGGCTGATGACCTGTAAATGGGCCATCCGGAAAATCTCGCAGGTCGTCGCCTTCAACCACTCCCCAATGCGGTCGGCCCTCCCATAAGAAACGGGCTATCTTCAATTCGCCACCGAATGTCCGCTGCCGGACTCAGGCCAATCCACGCCCAGCAAATTGGCAATGGTGCCGCCCATAATCAGGTCGGTATCCTTTTTACTGAGGAAGTTGCAGTAACGGGTGATGAAGTCGATATTCTGTTGGTATGTCCAGAAGCGCATGACTATGGGCATGTCCGTGCCCCACATGATGCGGTCGGCCCCGATTCGTTTGACGCATTCTTCGATGGCCGAATGCACCTGAGGCATGGGGTAGTCCCACACGGCGCCCAATGCTATGGGAAAGAGGAACTGCTGGTACACGTTGGGGTTCTCGAAGGGCGCCCACACCTCTTCCGGGAATGTCAGGCGGTCCCCATCCATGAACAGCCGCCACTGTACGCCGTGGGTAAGCACCACGGGAACGTCGGGGTAGCGCTCCATCCAGCGGACGACGGTCTTCAGCTCGTTCAGGTAGCTGGCCAGCCGGGGCTCCACGCGCTCCTTCAACGAGAAGAAAACCGGCACGCCCAGCCGGGCGAAGCCGTCCCAGAACGGACGAAAGTCGGGAGAGTCCCAGGGGCCGCTCTGGTTGTACAGGTCCATCTGCGGCGGAAGGAAGTGTAGACCCGACAGGCCGCCTTCCTTGATTGCCCATTCGACCTTCGCCAGGGAGCCTTCCGGGTCTGGGGCGACCAGCCACTCCTCCACGTGGGCCAGGCCCATTAGCCGGTCGGGATGCTCGGCCACGCACTCGGAGATGAACTTATTGCCGATGCCCAGGTATGGCGTCCGGTGCAGCAGCGACCTGGCAACTCCGGCGTAGTCCATCTCGGCGACCAGCCGGTCGGCCGGGTACTGCATGTCGTTGACAGACGGCGGGAAGTACTGCTTGTAGTAGTGCTGCCCATTGGCGGTCCACTCGAACCTGCCGTTGGTCGCCGTGCGGAAGCCGCATTCCTTTAACGAGTCCAGGCTGGGCCAGTTGGAAAGGTCGATGAGGTCGCCGTTGTCCCCAGGCGAGCCGTCCCCGGCGTTTATCGGTGGTTGGTGGTGCGCGCCGATGGCCTGCTGCAGGTGTCGCAGTAGCTGCTGTGGCAATTCGAACTCGCCATTGCCGTGCAACGACGGAATGGTATACGCATGTCCGTCAAATATCATTGTTTGGTCCAATCGTCCTTCGAGGTATTGTCATGGGAGCGTTGGCAATTGGGCAAACCAGACGCCTATACCCAACGGTACGTGCGCATGTTACTCAGGTGAGAGGGCAATCACAAGTGAGGAAATAAGTAAGCCCTGCGACCTGGAATCATTAGCCTGGTCGCAGGGCTCAATTATTGCCGGCGCGTCTTCTGCCTACGACGTCAGCAGTTTCTCCACCTGGTCGATGGCCTCCTTGGAGCGGTCCAGCACCTGCGCATCCGTCAGGCTGCCCATGGGGTGGCCTATTACGGCGTACTTGTATCCGGGCAGGCCAAGCAGGTTGGCCATGGCCTTGGCCTGTGAGTTGAAGGGCTTGGTAACCAGCACCACCGAAGGTATGCCTTTATGCTCCAGGGCTGCTGCGTCCTGCATACAGCAGGAGGTGCAGCTCCCTCACTCTGCGGTGGCGACCACCACCGCGTCGCACCTGGCCACCAGGTCGTCGATGATGTCCTGCGGCGCGGGAAGTCGGTGGGTGCCTTTGTTGGCCTCAACCACTTCCTTCAAGCTGTACTTTTCCCTAAGAAGGTCGCTTACGCCCCGCAGCAGTAGCTCGGAGTTGGGTTTGTTGTTGGAGAGAAGGCCTATCACCTTGCCGTCCAGCGAGCCGGGCCGGGGTGCGATGCCCGCCGACTGCGTCGTTGAAGTGTCTCTAGGGTCCAGCGTTACAACCTCATCAGCCATGCTTGAAATTACCTCCGGATGGAAATCTCTTTGGTCACGGAGCTTACGCCGCCCCATGCGCCTATAATCGATACAAATGCCCCCGCCGCGCCGCCGCCGCCAACGAGCGTGATGTGGTCCGGCGAGTCCACCACGGGGAACCCCCTGGTGAGGTCGTCCCCGGAGAATGGGTGATCCGTGCGGAAGCGGGCGTTCCACTCGCTGCCTGTGCGGTGGATGTTCTTGAAGATGAAGTCCTTAATCCGGGCCTTGTTCCAGCCTGAGCTTCGCACGTATTCGAGAATCTCGGGGCTGATGACAACCACTATCTCCGACGAGCCCATGCCCATGCCTTGAATGGCGTCCGAAACGATTCCCAGAAACTCGGTTGGCTGGCTGTAGTTATGCGTGCTCACCTGCAGTGGAGAATTTGCTGCGAAGACCGTCACGGTGGCGGCGTCGACGGAAAAGCCCTTCTCCACGCGCAGCGGCTCCCAGGGGATAACGTCATCGTCCTCGGCGAAGCAGAAGGTGTACTGCCCGGCATGGCCAAAGGTGCTCTTGTCCATGTCGTGCGGCACAGACCCGTAGGCGTTCACCTTCAGCAGGCTCATGGCACGGCCGATGGTGGCGTTGGCGCGGTAGCCGTGGCCCATGAGAACCGTCCCGGAATTTATGCCGATATCCTTTGCGATGGGACCGCTGACAAGGACAAGTAGGCCCACGCCGTTGGTCGACGTGCTGTTGGCATGTAGGTTGAACTGGGGCTCCGACACCGCCTGCACGGCCGCCACGACAACCGGCATGTACTCCGGCTTGCAGCCTGCCATCACGGCGTTTACCGCCACCGTTTCCGCCAGAAAGGTCTTGCCCCGCATGCCCTCTACCGCCACGACATCCGATGGGTTTAGGCCCGCGCCGCCCAGCATGGCGCTCACCTTGGCCTCCGTGGGCGGCACGATGGGCAGGCCGTCGGTTAGGCCGTTGACCTGGTAATACTCCTGGGCCTCGTCGTAGTCAACGAACTTGAATTTTTCCGAGATAGAAGTCGTCATTTTTGTGTACTTTTGGAAATCGCCGTCGCCGCCTTTATCGTCCTAGTCCGCTGAGGGCACGGCGGCGCCAAGCTTCTCGTTTACGAATTCTCCCAGCCTGTCCACAGCCTGCTGCGCCTCGGGCAGGGTGGGGGCGTACCGCTGCCAAACGTGCACCATCTCGTCCCAGCTTTCGAAGGTGACATCCACTCCCGCCTTAGTGGCGTGGTCGCGGAGCCAGGTGGCGTCGTTGTAGATAGCCTCCGAGGTGCCAACCTGAATTATCAGGGGCGGCAGTCCCGAGAGGTCGGCGTATATGGGGGATGCCAGGGGTGACTTGGGGTCGGCATCGCCCAGGTATTCCTTTGCGAATGCCTGAATTCCCGCCCTCGTCAACATGGGGTCTAGCGCCGCACGGGTAACGTAAGACTCACCCAGCGCCTCCATGTCCACCCAGGGCGACAAACAGATTCCCGCACCGGGCATCGGCAGGCCGGCGTCCTTAGTGGATACCATCGTGGCAATGGCGAGACCGCCGCCGGCAGAGTCGCCGCCGATGACAACGTTGGCAGGGTCCGCGCCGGACGCCAGTAGCCAGCGATATGCCTCCAGGGCGTCGTCCACGGCGGCAGGGAACCTGTGCTCCGGGGCCAGGCGATAGCCTACGTTGAGAACACGAGCTTTGGATGATCTGGTAAGGCTTGCGGCCAGTCCGCGGTGGCTGATAATTGAGCCTACAACGTAGCCGCCTCCATGCAGGTAAAGAATAGTGCGATTTGGGTCGGCATCGCCTGCGGCGACCCACTCGGCGGGAACGCCGTTTGCGTTGACGGCCTCGGTTGTAACGCCAGTGAGGTCCTCGAAGGCCTGACCTCCGGCATCTGAGCCCGCTCTTTTCTCTTCCAGCGTGGGCGGGTTGGCAGCGATGGCCTCGGCGCGTTCTTTAAGCATCTGAAGTATGTCGTTCAGCTCGGGGCTGGCCATGGTTCACCTCTACTTATGTTGCAGGACAGGAATTGGTTTGCACGATTATATAGCCGGCGTTAACATATGCCAAGGTCGCCATTCGGCCCGACACTCTGCCTGAGGAGTTCCTTTCATGGCAACTAACTTTCCGAGATTGTTCAGCCCCATTCAGGTGGGCAAGATCACCCTGGCCAACCGCATCGTCTGCACTGGCCACGCCACGGTCTTCGAGCAGGGCGGCATGTTCACCGAGCGGCACCTGAATTTTTACCGGGAGCGCGCCAGGGGCGGAGCGGGCATGATCATTTCAGAGTCCGCTAGTGTTCATCCCACTGGCGTCGTTTCGCTTAACCTCTACTCCGACGACGTGATTCCCATGCTCAGCCGTATCGCCGACGCAGTTCATGAGTTCGATGTGCCTATTCTGGTGCAGGCCACGCATGTCGGCAGACGCGCCCCAAGCCCGGCGGGGATACTGGAGCAGGTTGCCGTCGCGCCGTCGGCCATTGCCGCGCCGTCGCTCCATTTCGGACAGATGATGCCCCACGAGCTGTCTACCGAAGAGGCCGAAGAGCTGGTCACCGCGTTCGGCGACGCGGCCCGGCGAGTGCGCGATGCCGGAATTGACGGCGTTGAGCTGACTGTCGCCTTTGGAAACATCATTCCCCAGTTTCTCGCCGCCGCCAGCAACCAGAGGACGGACAAGTATGGCGGCTCTTTCGAAAAAAGGCTGACGTTTGCCTACGAGGTCATCGCCGCGTGCAGGCAACAGCTAGGTGACGACCTGATTCTGGGCATCCGTGTTACCGAGGACTACCTGGACTACGGCCTGAGCATGGCCGACCTGAAGCGCATCGTGCCGCTGCTGGAGGCCACGGGCAGTCTGGACTACGTGAGCGTGTCGGCCGGCACCAACTATGACCTGGACAGCGCGGCGAACATAATTCCCTCTCACTACTTCCAGCCGGGTCAATTCGCCGGCCTGGCTGCGGAAATCAAATCGGTGGTGGAGATACCCGTGGTGGGCGCAGGCCGCATGAACAGCCCTGCCCTGTCCGAGCGCGTCCTGGCCGAGGGCCAGATGGATATGGTGGGTATGGCCAGGGAGCTTATCGCCGATCCGCACTACCCAAGAAAAGCCAGGGAAGGGCTGCTCGACGATATTCGACCCTGCGTGGCGTGCAACCAGAGCTGCAAGGGGCACCAGGCGGCGGGGCTGCCCATCACCTGCATCTTCAATCCCGTGGCGGGCAGGGAAGGGGAGTGGGCTGACCTTGTTCCGGCTGCCTCATCGAAGCGGGTACTGGTAATCGGGGGTGGGCCGGCGGGTATGGAGGTGGCAAGGGTTGCGGCTGAAAGGGGACACAACGTGACGCTGCTGGAGAGGTCCGGCCGACTGGGCGGGCAGGTCAACATTGCCGCTTCGGCGCCGGGCCGCTCTGAGTTCGGGGAGATCGCCCGCTACCTGGAAGGACAGCTCGGGAGGCTCAAGGTGGACGTGCGCCTGAACACCGAGGCGACGCCGGACCTCGTTGCCCGCGAGGCGGCGGATGCTGTGGTGATCGCCACCGGCTCCACGCCGCACCTGCCGCAAATCCCCGGCGCGGAGGGCGGCAACGTACTCACGGCGCGGC
>JACZVF010000146.1 GCA_022572805.1 Chloroflexota bacterium | reverse complement strand
CAAGATGGCCGCGTTAGACCGCAAGGAGACGGAGTCTCGCTTGAGGGCCTTGTTCGAGGGCATCAGCGACGGTTTGGCCGTCCTGACGCCTACAGGGCAGGTCCTGGAGGCCAACGCGCAGGCATGCGAATTTCTGGGGTACGACCGCGCAGACCTGGCTGAGGCAAGTCTGCTGCGAATTATCGTACCCAATCAGGTCGTGGACGGGCTTAGCCTGCTGGGCCGCGCTGCCGGAAGTGGCAAGGCCAGCGGCCGCATTGGCATACGGCACGGCGACGATACCGTAATCATGGCGGACATAGACATGGTTCGGCTGCCCGACGGCACGCTGATGTGCTTGATGCGTGACGCTTCGCGGGCCGATGGGGTAAAGAACAGGGAGGCCCAGGACCAGGTGATGGAGGCCCTCAGCCGCTTTTCTCGGGCATTGGCTCACGAGTTCAACAACGCGTTAACGCCCGTCATGGGTTACGCCCAGCTGAGTGAAAGGGCCCTGGCCGAGGACCACGAGGTCCGCAAGTATCTTCGTCAGATCAACAATTCGGCCGACCGTGCCGCGGCGCTCACGGCGGAGCTACTGACTTTTGCGCGGAGAAAGCAAGGCAGTGCCGACCCCGTTGACCCGACGCAGATCGTGACCGGCAGCGAGGAATTGCTGCGTGAGGCCCTGGGCGAAAATGTGGAGCTCGTCCTGAAATTCGTCGACGACGCCTGGCCGACCCGCGTTGACCCCGATCACATACAGCAGGCGCTCGTCAACATGGCCGAGAATAGCAGGGAGGCCATGCCCTTCGGTGGCACCTTTACGGTGGAGGTGTCCAACGTCTACCTCGACTCGGAATATTCCAATGCCCATCCAGGCATAAGGTCTGGGGATTACGTCTGCTTCACGGTGACCGACACTGGCGTGGGAATGACCGAAGATGTTCGCATCCACATATTCGAGCCGCTATTCACGACGAAGGAGCCGGGTGAGGGTCTCGGCCTGGGTCTCTCCACCGCCTATGGAAATGTTAAGCAAAACGGTGGACACATCGAAGTGACCAGCCGTCCCAGGGAGGGCGCTACATTCAGGATGTACTTCCCCAGGGCATCCGGGAACCCCGCCGCCCTGTAGGCGTCTGGCCGGCCCGGTCACGTGTGGCAACCCCTGATATAATCCTCTCGATGATCCGCTTACCCCGCCGTTAAGGAGTGCCCGTGCCCTCGTCCCACACAAAGATCTACGATTACGCCGAAGAGCTTATGTCGACGCCGCGGGCGCACCTGCGCCTCCAGCTTAGCCAGGACAAGAATGGCTTAAACCTGGCCTTCGAGGGCAAGACGCTGGCCGAGTGCTACCTGTCCAGCGAAGGCATGTTGGCCGGAGGGTTCCTGGCAAAAGCGTTGGGCGTGTCGCTGCCTGCCCTGGGTGAATCGGTTACCGCCCGTGTGTCGACAGGCGTTCTGTTCCGGGCAATCGGCGTAGTTGGGCTGGACTTCGGCAAAGAGGAGTCCTACGTGCTTCTGGACAGGCTACTGGAGGAGGCTGACGTCCAGCGAGGCGGGTCCAGCGACCTTTGACCCGGCCCATCCGCACGGCGCCGAAAGTATGTTGCAGGCGTAGGGCGACGACCCCGGAACGGCCCTGCTCAGGCCCCACGGCCCTGTTGAGGCCGCCTTGCACATCTGCCGCAGATTTCGACTATAATGGGCGGCAGCATTTCGCAGTCCCACCCATGTAAAAACAGGAATAAAAGGAGAACCAGACGATGCCGCAAGCTCTTGCCTTCTTCCGTGGAAAGATCGTTCCACTGTCGGAGGCCAAGGTTAGCGTAACAACCCATGCGCTGCATTATGGCACAGCCGTATTCGAGGGCATTCGCGGTAACTGGAACGAAGAGCAGGGCAAGATGTTCGTGTTTCGCATGCGCGAGCACTACGAGCGTCTGTTGCAGGGGTGCCGCATCATGCTGCTGGACATCCCCTACGATGTCGACGACCTGTGCCGCATTACGGTTGAACTGCTGCAGGCCTGCGGCTACAAAGAGGACCTGTACATTCGCCCGTTGGCTTACAAGAGCGAGGAGCGGGTGGCCAACCTCAAGCTACAGGAACTGGCCAGCGACTTCACGTTAATCGCCGTGCCCTTCGGTAACTACATCGATTCCGAGGGCGCCATACGTTGCTGCACATCGTCGTGGCGCCGCATCGACGACACGGTAATACCGCCCAGAGTGAAGATCTCCGGACACTACGTTAACAGCATACTGGCGAAAACCGAGGCCACCCTTGGAGGCTTCGACGAGGCCATCATGCTCACTCAGGACGGGAACGTATCCGAGGGCTCCGGCGAAAACCTCTTCATGGTGCAGAACGGAATCCTGTACACGCCTCTTGTGGCCCACAACAACCTTGCCGGCATCACCCGGGACTCCGCGATGACGCTGGCAAAAGAGGAGCTGGGACTGGAAATCGTCGAACGAGAGATACGGCGCAGCGAGCTCTACCTGGCGGACGAGGTCTTTCTAACCGGCACCGCAGCGCACATAACGCCGGTGGGCGAACTCGATAGCCGTCCCATCGGAGATGGTGGCGTCGGGCCGATCACCAGAAGCCTGAGTGACTTCTACGTGGAGATCATTCGCGGCAACAATCCCAAGTACCTGTATTGGTGCGAGGAAATTCCGCTGGAGTAAAACGGACCGGCCGGCCCCGGTGAAGACAGGCCAATGTCCAGGCGCCGGGACCGTGCGCCTTGCGTTCAGGCGGCTGCCGGATGATATGTTCACCTTCACTACAGACTACTACCTGCTGGTGCTTGTTGCCGGAATCGGCACCATTCAATTTGCGGCCTCACTTAGCGATTTGAAGGGTCTGCTGTTTTTTCAGAGACCCCTGGTCTCACGCGTTCTGGGTCTGGCGCTTATCGTATTGGCCTTCGTCTGGTTTTTCAGCGTCTCGGAGCGCAACATAAGCGACCATAACGGGGCGCTGGACGCCAACACTCAGGCCCTATTCTTCTTTCTTGCCGTGCTGTCCAGCGGCACGTTCACATTCGTCGTGTCGTCTATCGTAAACCGCGGGATGACCGGCTCTCGTTGCTTGTCCCATTCGGCTACTGAATCCGGCCCCGAATCCGGTATGGACTCGCTTCGACACCTCAGCTTCTATTACGCCTTGGTGGCGAGCATTGACTACTGGTGGAACAATTGGAGAACGCAGATCAGGCGTTATTTATCTGGCTGAACAGTCTGGCCGGGAATTTCGCCACATTTGACTCCGTGGTCGTTTGGGTTGCCAGCGACCACCTCGTCCCTGTGAGCCTATCCCTGACGCTGGTGGCGTTGTGGTTTACCGGCGCAAACAAAGATGTCCGCGAGAGGCATCAGGTAGCGCTGTTTGTCGCCCTTACGTCCATGGCCCTGTCCAGCCTGGTAGTGTTGATAATCAACGGTTTCTACGAGCGCCTCCGGCCATTCGATGTGATGGACGTCACCCTTCTTTTTTACCGGCCCACGGACCCGTCCTTTCCCGCCAATTCCGCCGCCGCCGCATTTGCCCTGGGAGCCGCCATATGGCTGGTCAACCGGCGAGTGGGGACGGCAATGCTGGCCGCCGCGGTGGTCTACGGCCTCTCCAGAGTCATAGCCGGGGTGCATTTCCCTCTGGACGTGCTGACTGGCTGGCTCATAGCTGCGGCGGTTACACTGGCCGTCTTTCGATTGAAGGACCTGGTCATGCCTGTCCTGCGGGCTGTAATCAGGGTGGCGCGCATTCTTTGCCTGGCCTAGCCTGGCTACTTTCGTTTCCCATTTGCATTCATATGGTTTAGTTATCTCACCAATGGGTATTTCTAATAGATAGAGATGCAGACGATGGCACGTCTCCGGAGTGCGTGATGGTTGAAATCTCTTAATTCACATGGGACCCATGAGGTGAGCTAATGTTGACAAGTGCCATGGAAGTCGTCATCCAGGACTCTATCAATCGGGTCGCCGACCAGGTTGCAACGGAGCAGGACATGCTGGTGCCGGTGGAGGTCCGATCCTTTCTCATCGAGCTTGTGCGTGAGTCGCTGGTGCACCGTGAGCAGAGCTGGGAGAAGGTCGCGTCGGTAGAGCTGGTGGGCGATAACTATTTCGATCAGGCCCAGGCCATGCCCATGGTGGAGCGGTACGTGGGCGACCACCTGTACGACCTTCTGGATGCCGCCGCCGAAAGGTCAAAGGCCGACGATGAAGACCGGGTGGACTTCATGGTACGGCACGACGTTAGGCCGGTGCTAAAGAGGCGAAGGCTGCACCTGGTTAACCTGGTGGATGCCGTCGGCAGGCGTGGTCACAGCGTCTGGCCCTTCAGTCTGGAAGAGGCTTAGTCCGGAAATCAGGAAACCCTCGGCATCAGGACCCAATCAGCCGAGGGTTTATTCAATACTGGTGCCCAAAAACTTCGGTCCTCGCAGGTCGACGTTCGTTCTATCTGTTTTTCTGACCGCGTTTTTTGGCCGCCTTTTGCAACTGCACGGCGGTGTTGATAATCGACAGGTGAGAGAAGGCTTGCGGATAGTTCCCAAGCATCTCGCCTCCGCTTGCCGATATCTGCTCGCTCATCAGCCCCAGGTCGTTGGCGTGCGCCAGGAGCTTGTTGAACAGCTCGGTGGCTTCATCCAACTCCCCCAGCAATATCAGGTTGTCGCACAGCCAGAATGTGCATATGTTGAACGTGCCCTCGTCGCCCGCCAGGCCGTCGTCGAACCCCCTGTACCGGTATATGAAGCCGTCAGGTGAGGCCAGCTCCTTCTGAATCGCGCGGATCGTGGCCAGCATGCGGGGGTCTTTAGCCTTGATGAAGCCAATTAACGGCAGGATCAAGTTTCCCGCATCCAAAATCTTGCTGCCGTAGGCCTGAACAAACACGCCTCTCTCCTGGTCGAAACCGTGGGTGAGAATGTCCGCCTTGATTTCGTCCCTAACCTGCGACCAGTGCTCAACGTCTCCCGGCAGATTCAGGTCATTGGCCATCTTGACGGCTCTTTGCAGAGCGACCCAGCACCAGGCCTTGGAAAACACGTAGTGCTGCCTTTCGGCCCTGGCCTCCCACACCCCTTCGTCGGGCTCTCGCCAGTGGTCCAGCACATACGCAATTACCCTGAGCAAGTAATCCCATTGCGAATCGTCAATGGCGCCCACGTACTTTCGGTAGAGGTGGACCGAGTCCACCAGCTCCCCGTAAACGTCCAGTTGGAACTGGCCATAAGCCCCGTTTCCCACTCGGACCGGCCTGGAATGCTTGTACCCGGCCAGGTCCGGCAGTTCGACCTCGGTCAGCCGGCGCTCGCCACCCAGACCGTACATGATCTGTAGGTCCCTTGCTCTGCCCACGGTGGCCCACTCCAGCCAGTCCTTGAAGGCGACAGCCTCCTTCGTGTAGCCCAGGATGAAAAGGCCGTACAGGGCGAAGGAGGCGTCCCTAATCCAGGCGTAGCGGTAGTCCCAGTTTCGCGGGCCTCCGATGACCTCGGGCAGCGATGTTGTTGCGGCAGCCACCATACCACCGGAAGGAGCGTAGGTGAGTGCCTTCAGCGTGAGGGCGCTGCGGATGACGACTTCTCTGTACTCTCCCTTGTAAGTGCAGATGTCGCTCCAGTCATTCCAGTATTGCCTGGTCTCCTCCAGCAGCTCCTTCACGAGGTCTTCATCGACTCGGTCGACCTCGTGCGCAAAGTGCGACTCGTACGTGACCACTGCGCAGATATTCTGACCTTGCTCCAGCGTCCCCCTGGAGATAAAGCCGTCGTCCAGGAGTTCTATTGTGGAGGAACAATAGAACGAAATCGCGTCCGAGCCGCCGTGGGCAAACGCTGTGTTCGCAGTGTCCAGGTGGGCGTGAGGCACTATGGTGCCGTAGTCGAATCTGGGGACACATTCCACCGTATAGGCGATGCTACCCCTGGTGCATTCCAGGATGCGCATCACCTGGTGGTCGTCTCGAAGCTCCCTCGGTGTCTGCGCCGTGGGATGATCGTGGACAGGCATGAAGTCCGTCAGCTTTGCCGTACCGGTCTCCGTTTCGAATGTCGTCTCCAGTATGTTGGTATCGTTCAGGTAATGCCTGGACGTGGACTTCACACCATCCGGCGAAACCTTGAAATATCCACCCTTGTCCCAGTCAAGAATGCGGCTGAAGACTGCGGCGTCGTCAAAGCGTGGGAAGCAACACCAGTCTATGGAGCCGGATGTGGACACCAGCGCACACGAGTGCATGTCGCTTATGAGCCCGTAGTCGGAGATTGAAGGGTAGTCTGATGCCTGAGACATGTGTGCCACCTGCCGAATTATGACTTTATCAGATTATAATCTAACGGTCTGCCATGGAACTCGCTTGGACACACATATGATGTCCAAAAAACAATGAGGGACGCAACCGCGTCCCTCATTTAGTAACTATCTCAAAAAGGCGTATGCCTTGTGCCCGCCGAACCAGGGGACTCTTGTCCCTGGGGGCACATCCCCCAGGCCCTCCGCCAGAGGGGGAAAGCCCCTCCGGACTCCCCCATGACGATTTTAAGACAGTGACTTAATGTCTAGTTTGTGCAGGTCTGGCGCCGTGTCCGCTTAGAGAAGTCTTATCAATCAGTATCCGTCGTCATCATCGTCGTCGTCATCGTCACGGGAGGAACCGCTGCCGGAGTTATCGGAGTCGTTTTCTTCCTCGTCGTCCTCATCATCGTCGTCTTGGGCGCGGGACCTGTCCACTCGGGGCTCCTCGACCTCAATCACCACGGCCACCAGCGTCCCATTGCTTCGGCGCACCGCCTCCACCTCAACCTCGGCGCCCTCGAACAGGCGTCCGTCTATTTCGGTGTCCCGATTGATCACCAGCGACCTGCCGTCGCGAAGGAAGAGCCGTGTAGAGCTGAACCCCCTAACGATGCCGTCGAACTTGACCTTATCGTCGCGTCTGTCTTCAATCTCGTTTTCATCTGCCAGGTCTTCGTCCTCGGCCTCTTCCTCATCGGCGTCCGAGACTTCGATCCGCCTGGCGACCAACAGGCCAAATTCA